>NZ_JACHTP010000032.1:0-9125 GCF_020135855.1 Campylobacter sp. B0100352/1 | reverse complement strand
TTTTTCTTTGGATGCTTTGTATGTTTTAACTTTGTTGTTTTAGTTTGTGAATAAGTTTGGTTTATAAATTAAAAGAAATTTATTAAGATTTGGGTTTATTAAATGATTTATGAGAAATGTTTTAGGGTTAGCATTTATCAAGGTTTATTTTATAGTTTGATTAGGTAGGATTTAAAAGTTTAGTTGGTTGTACTTTAGCCTTATTTTAGTTTGTGATTAAACAATAAAAGTTTTTATTCAATATATTTTTTATATAATAAATGATAATTTAAAAAATGGTTTGTTTGATATATGAGCATGAGAAGTTGTAAAATAGAAGGAAAGATATGGAATATTTTATCAAAGGGTTATCTAAAGCAGATCATAAATTTGAAAAAGATGCTAATGATGGTTTTAGCGATATAAATATATTTGAAGCTTTAAATGTTGAAGAAAAAGAAAATTATCATTCTAAATTTATAGCTTATTTGGTTGATATAGAAAAAGGACATTATCAAAAAAATTTTGCAAAAATATTTTTAGAAAAACTTGGTAAAAGTTTAAAAAATACTAAGTTTGAAAATTTAAACGTAGAAGATATAAAAAGTATAGAAACAGAAGCCTGTGTCAAAGATAATAGAAGAATAGATATTTTGATAACATTCAAAGATAAAAGATACATTATAATAGAAAATAAAATTTACGCAAAAGATCAAAAAAATCAATTAAAAGATTACATTAGCTTTATAAGAAAAAATATCAAAGATGTAAATGATTGCTATAAAAATATATTAACTATATATTTGCATCAAGATGCGGATATTAATCCCAGTTATTACAGCTTAGGCGGTTTTACTATAAAAGAAAATTTGATCAAAGATAAAAATGAAAATATCATGAGTTACTATTTGAAAATGGATTATATGTGGATTAAAGAATGGATTTGTCAATGTATAAAAATATATGAAAAAAAATCAATTAAAAATCAAAAATTCTCATCTGATATACAAAATATTATTTTTACTCTCAAACAATATAAAGATATTTTACAATGGTATATAACAAATGAGTATATTCAAAGAGATGATGTGTTGGAATTTATTTTTTCAAAAGATATAAAAACAAAAATGAAAAATTTAAACAATGCTATGATTTTATATAGATACAGCAAAAACAAATCAGAACTTAAAAATTTAAAAGAAGAAGATTATAAAAAAGCTAAAAATATCATTCAGTATAAATGGAATAGTATTTGCAAAACCATCTTAGAAGAATTTTTTGACAATTTTGAGCAAATGGAAATTAAAATAAGCGATATTATTTTTCTTGCTAATAAAATAGAAGAAAATCGCGCCAATCGAGGCGTGTTAGTTTTTTATCCTAAAGATTATAAAAATGAGAGTTTATATCCTTGCATTTATCTTTATTTTCAAAAAAGTCGTTACGATACTTTTGGTTTAACATTTGAAATATCAAACGATGATGAAGATGTTGAAGATGAAAAATATAAGCAATGTTTAAAATTGTTTAAAGATATAAAAAAAGAAAATGTTAAAAAATACAAAGATCATTATTATTGCGATAAATTAATAAACAATCAAAAACTAGAAGGAGAATACGCTTTTATTTATTGGTTGATCGAAAATGAAAATCATGTAAAAGATTTTATTCAAATTTTAAATGATTTTTTTGAGAAAGAATTGGTAAAGAAGGCATATAAAGGCATCAACAAATTCTTAAAAAAATAAAAAACTTGTAGGGATTTTTTCTTTATCAAAAGTAAATTTTAGTAAAATAATAAATTATTTTTTATTAAAGGTTGATGATGCTTTTTACTTTGCTTAATGAAAAAGAATTTTTAAATCCTTATTATCGCAAAAAGCCCATTTTAGAGACAGAATTAAACGATTTTGTTAAGATTTTAAAGGACTATAAAACCAACCTCGAAAACAATCTCAAAAACAACGAAGATTCCCTCGTGGCAAATGCATTAAGCAAATTTTTTGAAAGTTTAAATTTTGAATGCGAAGTCAAAAGCATACACAAAGGCAATAGCGGCATAGATTTAGCCTTAAAAAAAGATGGATTTACTCAAGTTATCATCGAAGCAAAAACGCCTCATTCTAAAGAATTTTTCACTCAAAACAAGCCAAATTGCAAAGCCTTGCAAGAGTGCATTTTGTATTATCTTCGCGAAAGAAAAGCCCTAAATTCATCGCTTAAGCATATCATCATCACGGATTTTTATAGTTTTTTCATTTTCAAGGCAGATTTGTTTGAAGAGCTTTTTAACAAAAACAAGCATTGCAAAGAAGCTTTTGAAAATTTTGAAAGCAAAGCCTCTCTTTTTAAAGGCAATACCGATGAAATTTATAAGGAATTTGAAAAGCTTTTAAATTCAGATCTTTATCTTAAAAGCAGTTTGAAAGGAATTTTTATCGACTTAAAGCCGATTTTAGAGCAAGAAAAACCAAGCTTTAGCGAGTTAAAACCCTTGTTTAAAATTTTTAATAAAGCTTGTTTATTGGCCGAATTCAATCCAAACGACGCAAATTCCCTAAACAACGCGTTTTATAAAGAGCTTTTGTATATCCTAGGGCTTTGTGAAAACAAACAAAACTCAAAACTCATCATCGCCAAAAGCGAGGAAAGCAAAGAAGAGCAGGGTACTTTTTATACGGCTATTAATTCCAAGCTTAAAGAAGAAAATTTTGAAGTCATTTTAAAGCTTTTGATTTTATGGTTAAATCGTATTTTATTTTTAAAGCTTATCGAGTCAAATTTGGTGCGTTTTAATGATGATAAAAATTTGAAATTTTTAAATGTCAAAAAAATTCCAGATTTTGGTAAATTGAGCGAACTTTTCTTTGAAATTTTAGCTAAGGCAAAAGATACAAGAAAGAAAAGCGAATTTGCTTATTTGCCTTACTTGAATTCATCTTTATTTGAAAAACAAAGCATAGAAAATACCCTTGAAATCGCAAATTTAAGCAACAATCTAAAGCTTGATTACTATAAACACACGGTGTTAAAGGATGATAAATGCAAGGCTAAAAAAGGACAAGTTGGGCTTTTAGAGTATTTGTTTGAATTTTTAGATAGTTTTGATTTTGGTAGCGATGATGAGCAAAGCGAAATTTTAAGCCAAAAAGAACTCATAAGCTCTAGCGTTTTAGGAAATGTTTTTGAAAAACTCAACGGCTACAAAGAAGGAAGTTTTTATACGCCAAGCTTTATCACTTCTTATATGTGTAAAGAAAGTATCACAAAAGTAGTTCTTGATAAATTCAACGCCAAATTCGATCTTGAGGCTAAAGACATAAGCGAGTTAAGAAAATCTTTGAGAAAAGAAGACAAAAACGCACAAAAAGAGCTTTTAAATTCCATCAAAATTTGCGATCCGGCCGTGGGAAGCGGGCATTTTTTAGTTTCTGCTTTAAATGTGATGCTTAGCATTTATGATGAATTAAATCTTTTCGAAGAAGAATTTTACCTAGAAGTGCAAAACGATGAAATTCTCATCACCGATCGCAAAGGTGAATTTATAGAATACAAACGCCCAAGCACGCACAAAGACAAAGCGCATTTGATCCAACAAGAACTTTTTCACACAAAAAAAGACATCATAGAAAACAATCTTTTTGGCGTCGATATCAACCCAAATTCTTGCGAGATCACCAAACTAAGACTTTGGATAGAGCTTTTAAAGCATAGTTTTTATCAAAGTTTTGATGATGAGAATTATCACGATCTTAAAACCCTACCCAACATCGACTAAACATAAAATGCGGAAATTCTTTGATCGCGTATTTTGACACTCAAAAGTCTTTATCGCATTACCCTAACATCAAAGAGCGTATGAAAAAGTATCAACACATAGTTAAAGACTATAAGGAAGGATTTTACACCGATAAAAATCTCATCGCTAAAGAAATCAAAAACCTCAAAGAATCTTTTAAAAATTTTTGCCTTAAAGACAAATTTGCCAAAGAAATCAAACAACTAACCAACAACGCAAACGAGTATTCTAAAAAATACGGCGATTTTTTAGCCGATGAACATCACGATGAAAAATTTAAAAGCTTTTTTTCTAAAAATATGTTTGAATTCAGTTTTGATGAAAAAGCTGCAAGAAAAGAATTTAAAAAACTTTTAGATCTTTATGAGCGTATTTTTGAGCTAGAAAAATCACATCCTTTTGAGTGGCGTTTTGAATTCCCTGAAGTGCTTGATAGTAACGGAAATTTTCAAGGCTTTGATCTCATCATCGGCAATCCGCCTTATATCAGACAAGAAGAGATAAAAGAACTTAAGCCAAATTTGGCGAAAAATTATAAGGTTTATAAAGGCACGAGCGATATTTATACGTATTTTTACGAGCTAGGTTTTAACGTGCTTAAAGAAAATGGCGTCCTATCTTTCATCACATCTAACAAATACACTCGTGCAGGATACGGCGAGGCTTTGCGTGAATTTTTACTCAAAAATACTCAAATTTGCGAATACATCGATCTAAACGGCGTCAAAGTTTTTGATAGTGCCACAGTGGATACAAGCATACTGAGTTTTAAAAAACTAAAGCCTAAAGATTCTTATTTCAAATACCTTGCCTTAGATAATGAAAATTTAAAAACTTTTAATATCGCTTTAAATGCAAATTTCAAAGAACTTCCGCAAAAATCCTTAAGTAAAGAAAGCTTTACTTTTAGCGATGAAAACATCAGTGCCCTAAAGGCTAAGATAGATCGTATAGGCACTCCGCTTAAGGATTGGTATGGGCTTAATATAAATTATGGTATTAAAACCGGCTACAATGAAGCTTTTATCATCACCACTGAAAAAAAAGATGAGATTTTAGCAAATTGCAAAGACGAAGAAGAAAAAGAACGCACCGCCAAACTCATACGCAAAATACTACGCGGACGCGATATAAAAAGGTATGCTTATGAATGGGCGGGACTTTGGATAATATTTATACCTTGGCATTTTCCAAATACCGAAAATCCAAAAACTATGTTAGAAAATGAGCAGGATTTAAAAAAACAATATCCAAGCTTATATAATCACTTATTTTCACACAAAGCAAGATTATCTAAAAGAAATAAAGATGAAACAGGAATTCGTTATGAGTGGTATTGTTTGCAAAGATGGGGAGCAAATTATTATCAAGAATTTGAAAAAGAAAAGATAGGTTGGTAAAGAGTAACACAAGAGCCAAGTTTTATTTTAGAAAAAGAATTTGTTTTGTTAGATTCTATGGCATTTATGACGGGAAATTCTAAAAATGAACTTTCTTATCTTTTAGGGTTTTTAAATTCTAGTTTGATTTTTTATTATTTTAAAAATATAGGGCATTTGTATTCTGATAAAGGTTTTTTATTGTCAAATCAATATGTAGAAAGATTTCCTATACCAAAGATAAATTCCAAAAATCAAAAAACAGCCGATGAATTAGTAACCCTAGTCGATGAGATTTTAAAAGCCAAAGAACAAGACAAAAACGCAGATACCAAAATTCAAGAAGACAAAATAAACACTTTAGTTTATAAGTTGTATAATCTCACCGAAGATGAGATAAAAATAATAAAAAATAAGGAGTAAAAATGGATAATAATTTGGATCAAATTCAAGAAAGGTTATTTGGTAAGTTTTTAAAAACTTTTAAGGATAAGAAATCTTTAGAACAATTAGAACAGTTGATTTATTTAATTGAAAATAATAGATTGCAGGATTCATTGAAAGATATTGAAGAATTTAATTCCGCTTATAATGGCAATGATGAAGAGATGTCTATAAAAGATATGATTGAAGATATAAAAATGTCTCAAAAAGATATAGATGAAATTTATGGGAAAATTTTTGATATTCAAACCGATGATGAAAATAAAAGCAGCGCTTTAATCGAAATTGAAGAAGCTATAGAATGTGCAAATAAAATGAAAAATGATTATATGAAATTTTATGATCAGGAAGATTCTCAAGGTAATGTTATCGAAGGGATTATTTCGAAGTTGGAACAAGCTTGTGATGATATCGAAGAAAATAAAGATAAAATAGAAGAATTTGAAGAATTTTATAATAAAATTTTTATTGGTGTTGAGGCAGATGAAAATGGAAAAGGTGGAAAGTTATCTCTTGAAAAATATTTGGATGAAAAACAGGCTGAAATAAACAATTTAATTTCTAGTAAAAAACAAGAATTAGAAAATTGTCTAAATGGTTATAAAGATAAATTTGAAAATTTGTATAAAGAAAAAAATGATGAAATAAATGAATTATTACCAGGTGCAACTTCTGCAGGATTAGCTGAGGCTTATAAAGATGAAAGAGAAGCTGCACAAACAAATATCAAAACTTGGAATATAATTTTTGGAGTTTCTATATTTGTTTTTATTATTGTTTTTGGTATTTATTTTTGCTTTTCGTTTGAGGAAAATTTTACATATGTAAATTTTCTTAGAGCTTTGCCATTTTTATTTTTTAGCGGATTTTTTACTTATTATTCTACAAAGCAAATTGCAGAATATAAAAGAATAGCAAGTGAGTATGCCTATAAACAAAGACTAAATCAAACTTATAAAGGGTATGAAACTCAAATAAAAGAAACAGATAATGAGGAACTAAAAAATCAACTTTTAAAAATTATGTTAGATTCTGCAGAAAATAATCCAAGCAAGATACTTGATAAAAAAGGTGAAATTCCTAGCTTGAGCATGATTGAAAAACTAATCGATACTCTTCCATTTGATGTATTGAAAAAACTTCAAAATAAAATCCAAGGAAAAATAGAAAATAAAATAGAATAATTATAAAAACCGCACGTAAAAATTCCATAGTGCCTAGCTAAAAACAAATGAAAGTCAAGGAAATACGATGAAAGATGAGGGATTAAATGGATAGTGAAAATTTTATTGAAGAGTTGAAACCTTATGGCATTTTAGCCAAAGGGAATCGGCGGTTTTGCTCGTTTGGGACTAAGATAAAAATATCTTATGCTACTATAGAAAGCATAGATTTTGATGCTTTGCAAGAAAAAGGTATAAAAGAGCTTTCTATAGTGTTTAGTAAAATTTTAAACATAAAATTTTCAAATCAAAACGATGTAGAAATTCATTTTGAAAGTTGCGATTTCTTGAACCAAGTTTTTGCTTATGAATGCCACTTTGAAAAAGAAGTTGAATTTGTCGGTTGTAATTTTCAAAAAGAAGTGAGTTTTTATAAAGCAACATTTCGAACTATAGCGAATTTTTATAAAGCAACATTTCGAACTATAGCGAATTTTTATAAAGCAACATTTCGAACTATAGCGAATTTTTATAAAGCAATATTTCAAAAAGAAGCGAATTTTGATAAAGCAACATTTCAAATGAGAGTAATTTTTAATGGAGCAATATTTCAAAATAAGGTGATTTTTTTTAATGCCAAGTTTTTAGCCAAACAAGAGGATAATGAGATAATAGAAAATAGTTTTGAAAACGTAACTTTTGAAAAAGAAGTTTTTTTTAATGGAACATCATTTCAAACTATAGTGAGTTTTTATAAGGCAACATTTAAAGATACGGTGAGTTTTGAAGAAGTATCATTTCAAGCTAAAGTGAGTTTTAATAAAGCAATATTTCAAGATAAAGTGATTTTTTTTAATGCCAAGTTTTTAGCCAAACAAGAAGGTAATCAAATAATAAAAAATAGTTTGAAAAAAGTAACTTTTAAAAAACAAATTGATTTTTCAAATTGTCAATTTTTAAAGGAAGTTGATTTTAAAAATAATGAATTTTATGAAGCTTATTTTAAAATGTCTAAATTTAAAGATAATGTGTATTTTAATAATTCTTATTTTAAAGATTATGCTGATTTTCATGAGTGCGAATTTGAAAAAAATGCTTGTTTTTATGGGGTAAAATTTGAAAAGGTTCCGAATTTCTCCCAAGCGATTTTCAAAGGAAATTTAAATGCTGTCAATGCAAATTTAAATTTTGATTTTGAAGATTTAGAAAAGAAAATCAATCAAGAGTGTGAAGAATTTAATAAAAATAAAAAAGAACAAGATAAAAAATCTTTAGATAAATTTGCTAATGATTTTAGAGATTCTTTTAGGGTTTTTAAAAATGTCTTGATAAAAGATAATAATTCCCTAGACGCATCAAATTTTCACAAATGCGAGCTTTATTGTAAAGAGATAGAGCTAAATTCTAAAAAACCTAAGAAATTTTCTAAAGAATGGTTGGATAAATATCAACTTATGTTTTATAGAAATCTTTGTGAACATCATACGGACTTGATTTTAAATTTAAGATGGTTGATTGCAATTGTAGGTTTCTTTGCTTCTATTTTGTTTGTTTTAAAGTATGGAAATGGGAATTTGTCTGAATTCTTTAATAAAGACAATGATTTGCTTAAAGTATTAAAAAATATTCTAAATGTGAAAGCTTTAAATGATAGCAATGCTGTATATTTAATCTTTATGTATTCTGTTATAGGCTTATTGTTTGTTAGAACTTTTTTTATTTTATATTATGCGGTGATTTGTTTTTTTTATATCACGATAAGTTCTTTTAATCTATTTCAAATAGTAAGTTTTACTTTCAAATCTCATAAAGATTGCTTAGAAAATATAACAATATTTTTATATATTTTTTGTATAAGTTTGGTTGTCTTTTCACTCCAAAAAACCGCACGTAAAAATTCCATAGTGCCTAGCTAAACAAATGAAAGTCAAGGAAATGCGATGAAAGATGAGGGATTAAATGGGCAGTGAAAATTTTATTGAAGAGTTGAAACCTTATGGCATTTTAGCCAAAGGGGATTGGCGGCTTTACCCGTTTGGGACTAAGATAAAAATATCTGACGCTACTATAGAAAGCATAGATTTTGATGCTTTGCAGAAAAAAGGTATAAAAGAGCTTACCATAGCGTTTAGTAAAATTTTAAACATAAAATTTTCAAAGCAAAACGATGTAAAAATTTATTTTACCAAATGTAATTTTTTAGAACAAGTTTTTGCTTTGAAGTATAATTTTGAAAAAGAAGTTGAATTTGTCGGTTGTAATTTTGAAAAAGAAGTTGATTTTAGTAGAGCAGAATTTCAAGCTAGGGTAAATTTTAAAATTTCCAAATTTAAAGGTGAAGCTAGATTTATAAAAACTAAA
>NZ_JACHTP010000031.1:0-9401 GCF_020135855.1 Campylobacter sp. B0100352/1 | reverse complement strand
TTGTGACCTTCACCGCCGATATAGCTAATCACTTCAAAGCCACTAGTAAGTCTTACTTTGGCAACTTTTCTTAACGCTGAGTTTGGTTTTTTAGGAGTTGTTGTATAAACCCTAGTGCAAACTCCCCTTCTTTGTGGACAATTTTTAAGCGCTGGAGATTTAGATTTTTCTAAAACTTTTTTACGCTCTTTTCTAACCAATTGATTTATGGTTGGCACAATAATTCCTTTCTTTAAATAATGTAATAAACCTTGAATAATATCTAAAATTTGCTTAGTTTTTATTAAAATTATCTTTTATTTTATTTACTAAGGTATTTTCTCTGTTTTAGTGTCAAATAAAATAAATTTGTAGCTATAAATCAAAATTTTTCAATTTCAAAAAACCTTAATCCAAAAATATACAATTAGATTAAGGTAAAAAAATAAATTATTGTTTTTCTGTGTTATATTGTAAATAAACTACATGAGTAGCTAAATACTCTTCAAGACCATGTTTGCCATCAGCCCCTCCTATTCCACTTTTTCTAAATCCTGCATGAAAACCCTGCATTGCTTCAAAATTTTCACGATTGATATAAGTTTCTCCGAATTTAATTTCTCTGCTTGCCCTCATTGCTATATCTAAATTTTGGGTATAAATAGAACTTGTAAGCCCATATTCACAATCATTTGCCATATCAATCGCTTCATCTAATGTGTCAAATTTTGCAATAGGTAAAATAGGAGCAAAAATTTCTTTTTGCATAATCTCATCCTCGTGCTTAACATTTGTAAGTACAGTAGCTGGAAAATAATATCCACTTGTATCAGTTATTTTTCCACCACACTCTAAGGTGGCACCTTTAGCTTTTGCACGTTCAAGCATTCCCAATGCATTATCCACGCCCGCTTGATTGACAAGTGGACCCATATCAAAATTTCCTTTGAGTGTATTTCCTACACTCACCTTACTCATAGCTTTTACAAATTTATCTACAAATTCATCATATACATCTTTATGAATATAGGCTCTTTCAGCACAATTGCAAACTTGACCATTGTTACAAATTCTACTTGCTTTTATTGCCTCTACAGCTAAATCAATATCTGCATCCTTGCATACTATAGCAGGTGCTTTTCCTCCAAGTTCTAAAGAAACTTTTATAATATTTTTTGCCGCCGCTTCCATAACCCTAACTCCAGCCTCAACGCTTCCTGTAAGACTTACCATGCCTATATCTTTATTGCTTGATAATTCGTGTCCTACTATACCACCCTTTCCAGCCACCAAATTAAACACTCCTTTAGGTAAAGAACTTTGTGAAACAAGCTTTGCAAATTCAAAAGCATTGTTTGGAGTTTCACTGCTTGGTTTTATAACAATAGTATTTCCCGTTAATAAGGCTGGAGCCATTTTTCTCGCTATTAGAAAAAATGGGAAATTCCAAGGTAAAATTCCACCAACAACCCCAATAGCACTTTTGTACAGATATATATGTTCATTAGCTCTATCGCTTTGTATGATTTCACCTTCATATCTTCTAGCCCATTCAGCTGTATAATCTATATAATCGGCTGTGAAATGAATTTCTATACTAGCCAAATCTTTAGTTTTTCCCTGTTCTTGCATTAAGATATGGGTTAAAAAATCGGCATTTTTTCGTATCAAATTCGCTAATTCTTTTAAATGATTTGCTCTTTGTATAGCTGGTTTTGCCTCCCAAGACTTTTGAGCTTTTTTGGCTGCTTCAATCGCTCTTTGAGTATCTTCTAAACTTGCACTAGCAACTTTTGAAATTACTTCTTTAGTTGCTGGATTTAAAACTTCAAAAAATTCACCCTCATGAGGAATAAATTCCCCATTAATAAAATTATAATAAGTTGTCATTATCTCTCCTTTTTAATCCAAATGAAACACTTCTTCCATGTTAAGCCATTTTTGTCCCGCATAGCCTAAAGATATTTGGCAAGGATCTGTTACTTTCCACCATTTTTGTGTATTTTCATCCCTTGCCATTTTAGCCATATCCGCTTCAAAATCAGCTCCTATATACTCAAAATATGCAAACAAATACTCTCCAAAAAGATAAATGGAATAATTTTGTATATTGCACTCCTTAATCATTTCACAAACTCCTTTGTAAGGATTTTTATGGAGATCTTTATATTCTTGAATTTTCTCCTTTTTAATTTTTATGATTTGACCATACCTTTGCATTTAACCTCCTTTATAAATTTTTAAAGCATTTTGATAAAAAATTGCATCTAAATTTTCAAAAACTTCACTTTTTAAAATCAAATTTGCCCATTTATTTGGACTTAATTTTGATACTGGGTAGTTGCTGCCAAATAAAAATCTATCTTCACTAAAATTTTCTTTCAAAAATGAGAAAAGCTCAAAAATAAATTCTTGAGAAGTTTGCATCGAAAAGTGATCTGGCGATGAAAGCTTGATATAGAAATTTGAAAATTTTTTTAATCTTTGTAAATCTTTTTTATAACCATCAAAACAATTAATATCAGGACTCCCCATATGATCTAAAACCACTTTTAAATTCAAATTTTCACTTAAAAATTTCTCTAAAAATGTTAATTCGCTATTTTTTAAACAAGCTTCAAAAACTATTTTTGCTTTTTCTAAAATTTTCATAAACTCTTTAAAATCAGCTTCAAATAATCTTTTAGCACCTTTAAAACTCGTGTGCATAACCTCTCTAAAAGCACAAATTTCTTCTTTATGTTTCAAATCTGCTAAGCAAAGTTTTAACCCATAAAGCTTTTTTAATTTTAAAGCAAATAAAGCTTCTTTGTCCTTATTATCACTATTTGTCTCAACATACATAGCACCGAGAAACTCAAAATCTTTATATTCTTTTATTGCTTGATTAAAATCAAAATTTTGATTCAATTCTTTGTATGAATTAACCCAAGAAATAGGACATTCTTGCAAATTCCAAAGATGCAAATGAGTATCAAAAATCTTTTGCATTTTAAACCTTTATTTTAGAACCAAAAAATCCGTACCAAGCAACATATAAAAATAAAGGCGCCATTGCCAAATATCCCATACTTGTATTATAATGATCATTAATTAAACCCACAATGCTAGGCATAATCGCTCCTCCAACTACACTCATTACAAGCAAAGATCCGCCTAATTTTACTTGATTAAAAGGTAAATTTTTTGTCGCTATAGCAAAAATCGTTGGAAAAGAAATAGACATGAAAAAAAATACGGCTATAAGTAAAACTATACTTAAAAAACCATGGACAAAATAAAGTCCTATACATAAAATGGTATTTATTAAAGAATATATACCTAAAATATTTTCTCCTTTAATTTTTTTCATTAAAGGTGTAGAGACGATACGTCCTACCATAAATGCCACTAAGGCTATAGAAAAATAATAAGCACCTTGCTCATCCTTTAAATTTTCATTATGTTCAACTACATAATTGATAAAAAATGCTCCAGCGGCAACTTGATTTGCTATATATAAAAATTGTGCTAAAAGCCCTAAATTAAAATGTCTATGTTTAAAAACCTCTATAGATTTAGAATAATCTTTTTGTTTATAATCACTATTTACAGCCGAACCTTCAGGAATTTTATTTAAGGCAAAAGCGATTAAGATTAAAATCACAATAGCAGCAATTCCAACATACACAAGCTGAACATTTCCCATATTTTCCACTAATGCGGTTTCAATTTGTTCTTTACTGGCACTTTGTCCTTGCTTAGTGATAGATAAAAATAAAGCTCCACCGATAATAGGTCCTAAAAATTGTCCAAAACCATTAAAACTTTGAGCAGCATTGATTCTAAAACTTGCATTTTTTTCATCTCCAAGTTTTACCATATAGGGATTTGCACTAGCTTCTAAAGATCCTATACCGCAAGCTAAGATAAAAAATGCAAATAAAAACAAATGGAAAGAAGCTAAATTAGTCGCAGGTATAATCATCAAAGATCCTATAGCATACAATGCCAAACCAAACATAATTCCCACCTTGTAAGAATATTTATTAGCTATATAGCCTGCAGGTAAAGCGATAATAAAATAAGCTCCAAAATAAGCCAATTGTAAAAACCCACTCTCATGCTGAGTGATATGAAGGTGATTTTGAAAATTTTTATTCATCACATCTATAAGTCCATAACTTACACCCCATAAAAAGAAAAGTGAAGTTACCAAAATGATTGCGATTTTAATATTTTTTGAATCAGTCATTTGATATCCTTATCTCTTAGTCTTCGTCCCAATTTAAAGCTCTATCTAAATGAATATAACCTCCATCTGGAATTAAAATCTGTCCCGTAGTATGTGAAGCTAATGGACTTAGGGTAAAAACAGCTGTATTTGCAATTTCTTCTACGGTAGTGAAACGGTGTCCTAAGGGAATAGCTTTTGCAATTTTTTTATATTGCGCTTCGGGATTAGGGAAATTTTGTAACCATTTTTCATAAAGTGGAGTCATCACTTCAGCAGGAGCAATAGCATTTACTCTAACATTATCCTTAGCAAAGGCACAAGCCCATTCTCTAGTAAATCCAATTTGTGCAGCCTTAGCTGATGCATAAGCACTAGTTCTACCTTGACCCGTAATACCTGTTTTACTAACTATATTTAAAATACTTCCTTGCTCTTTTTTAATATAAGGCAAACACTCTTTAGCCATTGCATAATAGTGAAAAAGATTGTTTTCATAAGATTTGATTAAATCTTGAACACTTGTATTCTCAATATGTAAGTTATCATTTGCTCCTGCGTTATTTACAAGAGCGTAAATTCCATTATATTTTGCAGCAACCTTCTTTACAAGCTCTTCAATTTGATCATAATTTTTTAAGTCAATTTCAAAAAATTCATAACTTTTACATAAATTTTTTAATTCCTCATCGTGTTCTTTTGGCATAGATCTTGAAAAAACGACAGAAATTCCACCCTCTTTGGCCCATAATTTAGCAATTGCATAGCCGATGCCTTTAGCACCCCCTGTTATAATGCAAACTTTATTTTTAATTTTTAAATCCATTTTCTTCTCCTTATTATTAATCAAAAACCATGCCAAAATAATATTTATTAGCAAGTTGTAGCAAGTCTCCAAACAGAAAAATCATTTTGTTCATTAATTTCTGCCTTTACTAATTCTCCATTTGAAATCCGTATGATTAAATTTATCAATTCATCTCGCACCTCTTCTTTAGTTTTTTTACCATCTATAATATCCCCTGCATTAATATCAATAGCGTCATTCATATTGTTATAGCAAAAAGAATTTGAACTCATTTTAATCGTAGGAGTAATAGCAGAACCTGTAGGTGTTCCACGACCCGTAGTAAATACACAAATATTTGCTCCTCCAGCTACCATAGCGCTTAATTGCTCAATATCATTTCCGGGAGTATTCATAAAAGTAAGTCCCTTAGAAACTACAGGTTTTGCATAATCAATCACATCCATTAAAGTTCGAGTTCCTGCTTTATAAACACAACCTAAAGATTTTTCTTCTATAGTGCTTAGCCCACCTGCTATATTTCCTGGACTTGGATTTGCTCCACGAATATCAGCATGAAAAGATTTAACTAAATTTTCATAACCCAAGATTTTCTCATATACTTTTTTTGCTATTTCATCATTTTTAGCTCTTTTTGCCAATATAGCTTCACATCCTATAAGCTCGGTTGTCTCGGCTAAAATTACAGCACCACCTTGATCAATGATAAAATCGCTTAAACTACCTAAAGCAGGATTAGCACTAAGCCCGCTATAACTATCGCTCCCTCCACATTCTGTTCCCAAAATTAAATCACTAAAATCACCTTCACTTTTTTGTAAATTTGAAGCAGCTTTAAGCATATCATTAACTATTTTTACACCTTTGTCTATCGTATTTTTACTACCGCCACATTCTTGTATTACTAAATATTCAACCTTTTTATAAGGAGTTGTTTGTTTAATTTTTTCAGCCACTACTTTAGCTTGTATCACTTCACAACCAAGTCCAACAATTAAAACTCCAAAAACATTAGCATTTGTACCATGACCTATTAAAACGTCTCTAGTTTGCAAAGCATCAAATTCAAGCTGAGAACAACCATGCTGATGATTAATATAAACTGATCCTTGACATTGTTTAGCTATATTTTCACACACTTTATTAGCACAATGCACACTAGGTATAATCATAACTTTATTCCTCAATCCTAATTTACCATCTTCTCTTCTATAACCCATAATTTTCATTGCTTTACTCCTTATCGCCACGTCCTCGGATACCAGATATATTATGAATATGCACCCATTCTCCAGCCTTAATATCACAATTTGCACTTGCAATAATCTCTGCATACTTAACAACCGCTTCATTAGCTTTGATATCTTTAAGTGCAAATTTGTGCCCACTAGCAATATCATTCTTAAGTCTTACATTTGCCACCTCTTCTCCTTTTTTAAAATTGCGTAAAGCAGTGGCTACATTATCTTTTTCACTCACTATAATAAAGCTTTTCATAAATTTATCTCCTTATATGTGTTTTGGCCCATTTAGCATAATATGAAGTTAAAATTGGCACTATAAAAGCAGTGATTACTACACAAGTGCTCACAAGCACTGTTGCGTATTTTGCTTGTTCTTTAAGTTCGGGATAAAGTTGTGCTATAAGCATAGGAGTTGCTGCTGCTGCACCTGCTGTACTAGATGCAGCAATTCCGGCTGTTCCATTTCCTTTAGCTAAAAATATGTCTGATAAAATCAGAAAAAAACCCGTAAAAATAATGACAGAAAAAGCTAAAATAATCCCAGCTATTCCAGCTTCATAAATAGAATGAAGGTTAATGGTACTTCCTAAAGAAAAGCCTAAAAATATGATCATAGGCTCATTTAATTTAGTCAAAAATACCCTAAAATCTTCATCCAAATTTCCTAAAATAAACCCTAATAAAAATGGTAAAACCAAGCCTATAAAATTTTGTATAGGAAAGCTAGCAAGCCCTGTTGTACCTAAAACTACCATAGTAAATAAAGGACCACTTTCTATCATCAAAAGCAAACTTGCCCCAGCTTCTTCTATTGTTCCGTATTGTTTAGTTAAAGCCGTATATAATCCTGCATTAGTCATATCCATAGCTGCCACAACGGCTAAAGCACTAAAACCCATAAATAAACCTTCAGTGATCATACCTTGTGGGATTAATCTTTGAACAATCATACAAGCTATATACGCTGCAAACATTTTAGTTGCCAATAAAACTCCAGATTTTTTAAGTACTTTTGGAGTAGCTTTTAATTTTATACTCGCTCCAATACCGACAAACCAAACTGCTATAATTACCGTAGATCCAGTTCCTAAAGCATTAGTAAAAGGACCAAAATAAGCTAAAATATCTGGCCAAAAAGTATGAATAATAGCACCAATAAGCATAGGTATAAGCATCATTCCACCTGGTGTTTTTTCAAGAAAACTTTTTATTTTCATATCAAACCTTTTATAGCCTTATATCTGTTTCTTTTTCCAAAGTTTTAATCAATTCTTTAGCTTTATCAAAACACATATCTAATTTTTCTTTAGTTGAAGATGATAAAGGGTGTATGGTTGCATTTGAAAATTCAAATCCTCTAGCCTTTAACAATAAAGCAAATCCCATAGGAAAAGAGATACTCATCCCAAATCTTATAACCTTTAAAAGACTCTTTTGTATCAACAGTGCTCTTTCATATTTTTTGTCATTCATTGTTTTATAAATTTCACTCATAAGTTCTGGAAAAATTCCTCCGATACTTGTCATAGAACCTTTAGCTCCTAAAAATAAGGCTTCTGCATAAATTTCTTCTCTTCCTACAAAAACATCGAAATTTTTGGGTACCATATCCAGAATGTGATTTAAAAGCAAAGCATCTCCACTACTATCTTTAATACCTGCTATATTGTTAAGTTTTGAAATTTTTTCTATAAGGTTTAAACTTAAAGCGGGTGCAAAAAGCGGAATATTATAAATATACAAAGGAAGTTTGACTTTTAAGGCTAAATCTTTGATATATTCAAAAAGAGTCTCTTCATCAAATTTGTAATAATAAGGCATAGCGAGCAAAAGCGCATCAAGTCCTAACCTATAAGCTTCCTCTGATAAAACAATGGTATTTTTATAAACACTTGAAGTAATACCTGTAATAATAGGTACTCTACCCTTAGAAGCATCTTTGCTAAGTTTCATTAATTGAACCTGTGCCTCAATACTTAAGGCTTGAGAGTCACCTGCACTACCATTACAAAATAATCCATCTAAACCTTTATCAATTCCAAATTCACAATAGCGAATAAATTCTTTTTCATTAATCATTCCATCACTAGAATAAGGCGTAAGCAAAGCTGGTAATGTCCCTTTTAAAATTCCCATTTTATCTCCTTATATTTTTTGTATATACAAAAATTTATTTATATACAAAAAATATAACAAAATTATTTAAAAAAAATCAAGGGATAAAAAACATAATTATTTTATATTTATCTCTTAAAATAGGCTTTTGTCTTGGAAATACAAATTGTAAAATAAATCAAAAAAAATGTTTTGTGTTACCAAAAGTAAAAAATGTGATAAAATTTATAAATAAAATGCAATCGTTAAAAGGATAATTTTATGCATCAACCTACTCTTAGAGTTATAAAAATTTTAGAATTAATTGCCAACTCAAAAGAACAGCTTACATTAAGTCTAATAGCTAAAAAATTAAATATTCCAGCGGGAACACTCTCGCCTATTTTGCAAACTTTACAAAAACAAAAATATATAAAATGCAATTTAAACAATAAAAGCTATTCTTTAGATTTTAAAATTTTAGAGTTAAGCTGTAATATGAAATATAAAAATAGCATCTTTGAACTTATTAAAAAACATATGAAAAATATTAGAGATTTAACAAATTTAACTTGTCAAATGGGTATTTTAAAGGAAAATAACGTTCTTTACTTAGAAAAGTTAGATGCTAATGATCAAATACAACTAAAATCTTTTATAGGAACTTCATATCCCGCTTATGCAACTTCTCTAGGTAAAGCTTTATTATCAAATAAAACAAAAAATGAATTAACAATGCTTTATCCTAAAAATTTTGAAAAAATAACTCAAAATACCTTAAAAAATATAGATGAATTATATGAACAAATAAAAAAAATTAAAAAAGAAAAAGTGGCGTTGGAAAGTGGGGAAATGAATCCTCAAATTGAATGCATGGCTATAAATATAGAACACAATCATAAAATCATTGCTGCAATAAGTATATCTTATCCTATTTTTTATTCAAATAAAGAATTTAGAGAAAAAAATAAAAAAATATTAATCGAAGAGAAAAACAAAATAGAAAAAGAAATTAGTTTATTTTTTTCAGATTTGGAGAGCATCTATTAAAATAGCCAAAAAA
>NZ_JACHTP010000030.1:0-11443 GCF_020135855.1 Campylobacter sp. B0100352/1 | reverse complement strand
AAATAATAATATTAAATTTTTTCATTTATTTAAAGTATTTACAAATTTTTCAAAAGCTTGCATTCCTTTTTTATTACGTTTAAACACTCCGCAATTTTTTAATACCTCTAGAAATGTTTTAGATATTTCTTTTTGTAAAATTTTTTCTATGTTTTTATCATTAATGTCTTTATATTTAGGTAGGAAATTTTCAACCCATTGTGTATGTTTTTTAATCTTTTCGTTAGTATTTATATTTTTATTATTAAGGATATAATCACTTAAAAGTTCCAATTCTTCTTTAAGTCTAGGAGGTAAAATAGCAAGTCCCATAACTTCTATAAGTCCTATATTTTCTTTTTTTATATTGTGCAGATGTTCATGTGGATGAAAAATGCCAAATGGATATTTTTCATCTGTTCTATTGTTTCTTAAAACTAGATCAAGTTCAAATTTAGAATTTTTCATTCTTGCAATAGGCGTTATAGTATTGTGATGTGTATTTTGAGTTTTTGCTAGGATATTGACGTTTTTATCATTATAATTTTTCCATTTTTTTAGGATGAAATCCGCAAATTCTATTAATTTTTTATTGTCTTTACTTGAAATTCTTATAACAGATAATGGCCATTTAACAATACCAAAATCTATATTTTCAAAATTTTTAATTTTGTATTTTTTTTCTATTTTTGCATTATTAAGAGCAAAGGTATGACTGCCTCCTTGAAAATGATCATGACTTAAAATAGAGCCTCCAACTATAGGTAAATCGGCATTTGATCCTATAAAATAATGAGGAAATATTTTTAAAAAATCAAATAATCTTTCAAAAGTTTTTTTACAGATTTTCATTGGAGTGTGTTTTTGATTAAGGATGATACAATGTTCTTTGTAATAAACATAAGGTGAGTATTGAAAAAACCAATTTTCATCGGCAAGTTTTATGGGTAAAATTCTTAAATTTTGTCTAGCAGGATGGTGATAATTTCCTGCATAATATTCATTTTCCTTACATAAAAGACATTGCGGATAATAAGTGTTTTTATTTTCTTTGGCTTTAGCAATAGCTTTTGGATCTTTTTCTGGCTTTGAAAGATTTATTGTAATCTCTAGCTTTCCGTAACTGCTTTGAGTTTTCCATTTTATATCTTTTTTAATTTGATCGTTATTGATATAATTGCAATCTTGATTGAATTGATAAAAAAAATCGCTAGCCGCTTTTGGATTTTTTTGATAATATTGCTTAAATTGAGAAATTAATTCACTAGGTTTTGGTGTTAAAAGTCCTATGATTTTAACACCAAATAAAGATCTCGCTACATTATCATTTTCGCAAAGTTGATTTTTACAAGCATAATCTAGCAAAGCATTTAAAATTTCATTAAGTGTCATTTTGGAAATTTTTTTTCCTTGCTTGTATTCTTGTAATTTAAAAAGATCAATTAAACCATTTATGTGAAAAATTTTATCTTCTTGTTTGATGAGTTTTTTTTCTAAAGCATATAAAATCAATTGATCAATAAGAGCGTAAATCATAATTTTGTCGCACCTATATTTCTTATATTTAACATATGGCAAGAATCTTGACCAAAAATCTTTTTCATACTTTCTTCATATTCTTGAACAAGTTTAAGAGGAACATAAGCTTGAATGGTTCCCGCAAAACCTCCGCCATGAACTCTACTTACGCCTTCATCTTTTAAAATTTTTTCACTCAAAGCTAAAGCTAAAGCTAAATTTTGCTCTAAAGGTTTAGATAAAGAAAAAATGTTTTGTAAAAACTTAAACGATGAGTTTCCTGAATCTTTAATAAGATTTTTAAAAGTTTCAAAATCATTGTTTTTTAGAGCCTGAGCTTCTTTAAATGCGTTTTGATTATCTTTAAAAAAATGTATAGCACGTAAAATAGCTCTATCATGAATTTGTTTTCTTAATGAAGCGATATTATCAAAAAAATCTTTTTCATCTACTTCTCTTAAAACTTTTTTACCAAAAGCCTTTGCAACAAGTTGCATTTCTTCAGTGATTGCGGTGTAATCCGAAGTTAAATCTACATGATCTCCTTTGGTATTGACAATACATAAAAGATAATTGCAATCTGAAAAATCAAAATTTATCTTTTCAACAATAGGTTTTTGAGGTTCCTTAAAATCCATAAAAGAAAATCCTCCTATAGCACTAGCCATTTGATCCATTAGGCCACATGCTTTTCCAAAATAGACATTTTCTGCGTATTGGCTTATCAGTGCTATTTGAGTTGCTGAAATATCAGCATTGTTAAATTCATAATTTAAAATTGTGCCAATCAGATTTTCAAAAGCAGCCGAAGAAGAAAGACCTGAACCTTTTAAAACATCTGAAGTGATATAGGCATCAAAACCTTTTATATTATAGTTTAAGTCTTTAAATTTAGAACAAATTCCTTTTATCAAAGCTTCTGAACTTCCAATTTCATTTGGATTAAATGAGAGATCATTTAATTTAATTTCTTTTAAATTGAACCCCTCGGAATTAATGCAAATGCTATCACTATTGTTAGGAGCAACCACTGCAATAATATCTAAATTTACAGCAGCTGCTAAAACCATACCATGTTGATGATCGGTATGGTTTCCTCCTATTTCTGTTCTACCTGGAGAAGAGTAAAAGCTAAAATTACTATGCTTAGGATAAAGTTTTTTAAAAGTTTCTAAAGCTTTTAAATATCTTTGTTCTTGCTGGGCTAAAGACTCTTCTTTGTATATTTTTTTAAGATTTTGATTTAATTTTTGCATTTGAAATCCATTTATAAAATTTGTCCTAAACTTTGTTTAGCAATCTGAGTGATTTGATCCCATTTTTTATCCAAGATCAATTCTTTAGGAGTTAGCCAAGATCCTCCAACGCAAAGAACGTTATCCAATTTTAAATAATCATTCATATTATCAAGACTAATACCGCCAGTAGGGCAAAATTTCACTTCTTGAAATGGAGCAGAAAAAGATTTTAACATATTAACGCCTCCAGCAGCTTGAGCAGGGAAAAATTTTAAATTTTTAAATCCAAACTCAAGAGCAAGCATTAATTCTCCAGCGGTTGCAATACCTGGAATCAAAGGCAAATCAACATTTTTTGCTTCTTTAGCAAGTATGGTATTTAATCCTGGGCTTATAGCAAATTTAGCTCCTGCATTTTTTACTTCTTCTAGCATTTTAGCGTTTAATACTGTTCCAGCGCCTACAACAGCTTCTGGAATTTCTTTTGATATAAGTTTTATGGCTTCAATAGCTTCTTGAGTGCGTAAAGTGATTTCTAAAATTTTAATCCCTCCATCAATCAAAGCTTTTGCCAAATTCACACTTGTTTTTAAATCATAAATTGTTATAACTGGAACGATTTTACTTACTTCTAAGATTTCTTTTGTTTGCATTGTATCTCCTTATTTAAAATATCCACCAAAACTCATTGCGCCTGTTTCAGCACTTGAGGTTTGAGTTCTAAATCCAGCGAAAAGTTCTCTTCCGCAACCAAAAATTTCTTTCTTTTCTAATTTAGGTATTTTTCTTTCTTTCCATTCTTTTTCATCAATAAGAATTTCAAGTATGCCATTTTTTGCATCAAGTAATAACATATCTCCGTCTTTAATTTTAGCAATATCTCCATCAAGTAAAGCTTCAGGACTCATATGGATTGCTGCTGGAACTTTACCAGAAGCTCCCGACATTCTTCCATCAGTAACAAGTGCGACTTTAAAACCTTGATCTTGTAAAATTCCTAAAGGTGGAGTGAGTTTATGAAGTTCTGGCATACCATTAGATCTTGGCCCTTGATAAGGTAAGACCGCTATAAAATCCTTTTGCAATTCTTTATTTTGAAATTTATTTAAAAATTCTTGTTGAGAGTGAAATACCATGGCAGGAGCTTTGATAACTTGATGTTCTTCTTTAACAGCTGAAATTTTAATAACAGCTCTTCCTATATTTCCTTTTAAAATTTTAACACCACCATTTTGAGAGAATGGATTTTCTATATTTCTTAGGATATTTTCTTCTTTGCTTGTTTTTACACCATCTTTATAGACGATTTTTCCATCAATCAAGAAAGGATTTTTGGTATAAGCTTGCATTCCTTGCCCCATTACTGTATTGGCATCATCATGCAATAAACCTTCTTTTAAGAGTTCATTGATAACAAAAGCTAAGCCTCCAGCAGCTTCAAATTGATTAACATCAGCTTTTCCATTAGGATATACTCTCGCTAAAAGTGGAGTAATGCTTGAAATAGCGTCAAAATCATCCCAATTGATGATTATACCTGCTGCACGAGCTATAGCAACTAAATGAATAGTATGATTTGTAGAACCGCCTGTGGCCATAAGTCCTATCATAGCATTGATGATATTTCTTTCATCAAGTAATTCTCCTATAGGTAAAATTTTATTTTGAGTCATATGGTTTGCAGCTTCTCTAACTAAAGCTTCTCTTAAAGATGTGTTTGGATTTATAAAAGCAGAATTTGGTAAATGTAGTCCCATAAATTCCATCATCATTTGATTTGAATTAGCTGTTCCGTAAAAAGTACAAGTTCCTATATCATGATAAGATTTCATTTCGCTTTCTAAGAGTTTATCGCGTGAAATTTTACCTTCAGCAAAAAGTTGTCTGGTTTTTGATTTTTCATCATTGGAAATTCCGCTCGTCATAGGGCCAGAAGGGACAAAAATACTTGGTAAATGACCAAAGCTTAAAGCTCCAATCAAAAGCCCTGGAACTATTTTATCACAAACTCCTAAGTAAAAAGCTCCATCAAAAACATTATGAGAAAGTGCTACGGCTACACTCATGGCTATAACATCTCTTGAGAATAAACTAAGCTCCATTCCATCGTAACCTTGAGTGATCCCATCGCACATAGCAGGAGTTCCGCCAGCAAACTGTCCAAATGCATGATTTTTAAAAAGTTCTTGCTTTATGATATCAGGATAATTTTTAAAGGGCTGGTGCGCTGAGAGCATATCATTATAAGCTGAAACTATGGCAAAATTCGAATCTTTGTTTTCTTTAATTCTTTCTTTAATATGTTCTGGTATGCTAGCATAAGCATGAGCTAGATTCGCACATCCAAGATCTTTTCTTTGAATTTTGCCTTTGTGTGCTTGAATACGTTCTAAATATTCCTCGCGTGTCTTTTCGCTACGTTCTTTCACTTTTTGAGTGATTTGTTTAATTTTATTTAATGCCATGTTTATCCTTTATTTAAAATTTATTTTTTTTATTGTAGCATTTTTTATGTTTAATTATGCCATAATTTTAGATAAAAATTCTAAAATATACTTTTAGTAATTAAAATAAAGTTTTGGTATTAATTTAATTTTATAAAAGGAGAAAAAATGCAAAGTTTTGATTTTATTTTATTTGGAGCGACCGGAGATTTGGCGATGAGAAAGATTTTCCCTTCTCTTTATCAAGCTTATGTAGATGGATTTTTGCCTCATGTTGGAAAAATGATTGCAACGGGTAGAAGTATGCTAAATGTTGATGAATTCAAGGATAAGATGAATCATAAGTCAAAAATACATGTAAAAAATTGTGATGATAAAAAATGGGAAGAATTTACACACAATATTGATTATTTAAGTATAAATTTAAATGAAACAAAAGATTTTGAACTTTTGAAAGAAAAAATAAGTAGTGAAAGTAAAAATATAGTTATTTATTTTTCAATTTCTCCAGAGTTTTTTATTAAAGCGTGTAAAAATTTAGCATCAGTTGGTTTAAATGATGATAGGGTTAAAATTATTTTAGAAAAACCTTTGGGAATGGATTTAAAATCTTGTCAAGCTATAAATAATGAAATAGCACAATACTATAATGAAAAACAAATTTATAGAATTGATCATTATCTAGGAAAAGAAAGCATACAAAATCTTTTGATTTTAAGAAGATTTAATCCTATTTTTACTTCTTTATGGAAAAAAGATTATATTGATTATGTCGAGATCAGTGTTTTTGAAACCTTAGGTGTAGAAAGTCGAGGAGAATTTTATGATAGCACAGGAGCTTTAAGAGATATGATTCAAAATCATATTTTGCAAATTCTTTCTTTAGTGGCTATGAAAATTCCAAATACCCTTGATGCTGATTCTATAAGAAGTGCGAAATTGCAACTTTTAAAGAGTTTAAAACCTTTAAGCGATGAAGATATAAAATCAAATGTCATTAGAGCTCAATACAATCAATCAGGAGAATTTAAAGCTTATTTAGATGAAGATAATGTTAAAGAAAATAGCCAAACAGAAACTTTTGTTGCTATAAAAGCGGAGCTTTTGGATGAAAATTGGAAAAATGTTCCATTTTACATTAGAACAGGTAAAAGGATGGCTAATTCTTTTGCTCAAATTGTTATTTGTTTTAAAGATCAGCAAGATCAAAATACCCATCCTAATAAACTTATAATACGTTTGCAGCCAGAAAATCAAATTTCTTTAAATTTAAAAGTAAAAAAAATTGGTAAAACAATGGATTATGAGGAAAATAATTTGATTTTAAATTTAAACAGTGCTTCAGTCATGCAACCATATGAAAGATTGATCTTAGATGTTATAGAAGGCAATCAAGCTTCTTTTAATCATAAAGAAGAATTAGAGGCTGCTTGGGCATGGGTAGATCCTATTTTAGAAAATTGGAAAAATAATAAAACACCTTTATATTCTTATTTTGCGGGAAGTTGGGGACCTAAAGAATCATTTGATTTGATTCAAAAAGATCAGCATGAATGGCACAATGTCTAATTTATTAAAAGCAAATTTGAGTAATTTAGAAACAAATTTGCTTAAATTTTTCAGTAATTTTTGTTTATTTTGATGAATATAAGCAAAACTCTGTTACACTTTATTTAAGCAAATTTGTAAAGCAGTAAAATTGGAGGAAAAAATGGCATTTAAAATGCATGAATTTTCAGATTTAGAGTCTTGTAATAAGGCTTTAGTTGAGGCTGTTACTTTATCTATTGAGCAAATTTTATCAGCTAAACAAAATGTAAATTTAGCTTTTTCTGGAGGAAAGTCTCCGGTTTTATTTTTAGAAATGTTAAGCAAAAAAGATTGTGCTTGGGATAAATGTAATGTTTCCTTAGTTGATGAGAGAATAGTTGATCTTAATCATGAAGATAGTAATGCGAGGCTGATCAAAATGCATTTTTTAAAGAATTTAGCCCAAAAAGCGCATTTTAGTCCTTTTTTTGAAGATTGCAAACTTTCTTTAGAGGATTTAGTTGAAAATGCAAATAAAATTTACAATCAGCCTGATATTGCTATTTTGGGTATGGGTGGAGATGGTCATACAGCCTCTTTATTTCCTGAAGCAGATGAATTTGATTTTGCTTTAACGACTCAAAAAAGCATTGTTTTAACAACCCCAAAAAATGCTCCATATAAAAGACTTTCTATGTCTTTATCAGCATTGGAGAAATGCAATAAATTGTTTTTATCTATAGCTACAAAAGAAAAACAACTTGTTTTTAATGAAGCTGCTAAAGGTTTAAATCCTAAATTTCCTATATCTTATATACTTCATTCAGAAAAGGTGATGTGCGATGTCTACTTCTCAAAATAAAAAATCATATCCAAGGCTTTTAGCTGATATTGGTGGCACTAATGCTCGATTTGCATTAGAAACTATGCCGGGTAAAATCGATAATGTTGAAGTTTTAGCTTGTCATGATTATAACACTGTTGTTGATGCAGCGAAAACTTATTTAAGTAAAGTTGGTAATCCAGTAGTTCGATTTGGTGCTTTTGCTATTGCCAATCCTGTTTTGGGCGATTGGGTTCAAATGACAAACCACCATTGGGCTTTTTCAATTGAAACTACAAGACAAGCTTTAAATTTAGAGTCTTTGATACTTATCAATGATTTCACAGCTCAAGCTTATGCTATAACCAAAATGCCACTTTCTGAGTTGATGCAAGTAGGTGGAACTTCTTGTGAAGTATATGCGCCAAAAGCTGTTTTAGGTCCTGGAACTGGACTTGGAGTAAGTGGGTTAATTCCTTGTAATGAATGCGGATATACAGCTTTAGCTGGGGAAGGCGGGCATGTTAGCTTTGCACCTTTTGATGATACGGAAATAATGATTTGGCAGTATGCAAAGAAAAAGTATGGCCATGTATCGGCTGAGCGTTTTTTAAGTGGAGCGGGTTTAGTACTTATATATGAAGCTTTAGCTAGTAGGGAGGGCATAAAGCATTCTAAAATGACTCCAGAGCTTATCAGTGAACAAGCTTTAAGCGGAAAATCTCCTTTGTGTCGATTGACTTTAGATATATTTTGTGCTATGTTGGGTACAGTTTCTTCAAATTTAGCTTTAACTTTGGGAGCTAGGGGTGGAGTTTATCTTTGTGGGGGGATTATTCCTAGATTTATTGATTATTTTAAAACATCGCCTTTTAGAATACGTTTTGAAAATAAAGGAAGGTTTGATGCTTATTTGGCTGCTATTCCTGTTTATGTAGTTTTAGCAAAATATCCAGGCATTAGTGGTGCAGCAGTCGCTTTAGAAAATCATTTAAAAGATTATATCTTAAAAGAAGTGAAAGGTGAAAAATGAAATCTTTAACACATTTAAATTCTTATAAGGAGTTGCACAATCACTTTTTAAATATAAAAGATGTGCACATGAGAGATCTATTTAAAGAAGATCAAAATAGGGGAACAAGATACTTTCTTGAGACTGGTGATTTAAAGCTTGATTATTCAAAAAATCGCATTAATAATGAAACTTTAAAATTATTGTTTAACTTAGCTAATGAATGTTCTTTAAAAGAAAAAATGGTGGCTATGTTTAAAGGTGAAAAGATCAATACAACTGAAAATAGAGCGGTTTTGCATACTGCTTTAAGAAATAAAGGTAATCATCCTATTATGATTGATGATATGGATATCATGCCTAATGTTAGAGAAGTTTTAACAAAGATGCAAAATTTTTCAGATTCTTTGCGTTCTGGTGCTTGGCTTGGTTATACAAATCAAGTGATTACAGATGTTGTAAATATAGGTATAGGTGGATCTGATTTGGGAGCTTTGATGGTTTGTGAAGCTTTAAAAAATTTTGGACATCCAAGATTACACATGCATTTTGTTTCCAATGTTGATGGAGCGCAATTGCAAGGTGTTTTAGATCAAGTTCATCCCGAAACAACTTTATTTATAGTAGCTTCTAAAACCTTTTCAACTCAAGAAACTTTAACTAATGCATTTACAGCTAGAAAATGGTTTTTAAATCATGCCTTAGATGAAAAGCACATAGCAAAACATTTTGTGGCTGTTTCAACCAATAAAGAAGCGGTAAAAGAATTCGGTATTGATTCAAATAATATGTTTGAATTTTGGAATTGGGTCGGCGGACGTTATAGTCTTTGGTCTGCTATAGGCTTGGCTATTATGATTTATTTGGGTAAGGAAAATTTCTCTTCTTTATTAGAAGGGGCATATTTGATGGATGAGCATTTTTATAATGAACCATTTGAGAAAAATATGCCTGTTATTCTAGGTTTAATTGGGGTTTGGTATATCAATTTCTTTGATGCGGGTAGTCATATTATAGCTCCTTATGATTCTGTATTAAAATACCTTCCTAAATTTATACAACAATTAGATATGGAAAGCAATGGTAAGCAGGTTAGAAAAGATGGTAAAAAAGTTGATTATGATACAGGTCCTATTATTTGGGGTGATACAGGTATTAATGCTCAACATGCTTTTTTTCAACTTTTACATCAAGGAACGCATTTAAGTCCTATTGATTTGATCGCATCCTTAAGTAAAAAAGGAAGCTTACCAGGGCATCATGAAATTTTACTCAGTAATGTTTTTGCACAAGCTGAAGCTTTTATGAAAGGAAAAACTCTTGAAGAAGTTCAAAAAGAAATGTCTAGTAAGGGATTTAGCGAAGAGCAAATTCATAAACTTGCGCCTCATAGAGTTTTTTCAGGTAATAGACCTAGTAATATTATTTTACTCAATGAAATCAATCCTAAAAGCATAGGTTCTTTGGTTGCTTTATATGAGCATAAAATTTTTGTTCAAGGTGTGATTTGGGGTATTAATAGTTTTGATCAGTGGGGAGTTGAACTTGGTAAAGAACTTGTTAAAACCATTTTATCAGAGCTTCAAGGTGGAAAAATCCAAGAACATGATAGTTCTACAAAACATCTAATACAAATTTATAAAAATTTTAATTCAATTTAGAAGGAAAAACATGCAAGCTAAATCTAATAATTTTGCATTAATTGCCTTAATGGCTTTATTTTTTGTGATAGGTTTTATCACGGTTTTGAAAGATATTTTAGTTCCGCACTTAAAAGATATTTTTGAGCTCAATTATTTTGAAGCGACTTTAGTGCAGGCTTGTTTTTTTAGTGCCTATTTTATAACAGGTGGATTTTTTGGAAAACTTTTAGAAAAAGTAGGTTATCCTATAGGAGTTGTTTTAGGACTTGTCTTAACTGCTGTTGGTTGTATTTTGTTTTATCCTGCGGCTTCAACAGCCTCTTATCCTATATTTTTAAGTGCTCTTTTTATTTCAGCAAGTGGAATTGTTTTACTGCAAACTGCTGGAAATCCATTTGTAACTTTACTTGCACCTGGTAAAGAATCTACGGCTTTAACTTTAGTTCAAGCTTTTAATTCTTTAGGAACGACATTAGGGCCACTTTTTGGTGCAGCTTTTATACTTTCAGATGCTACAAAATATGCAAACAAAATGGAAGAAGCTCAATCAGTACAAATGCCTTATTTAGCAATTGCAGGAGCTTTAATTCTTTTAGCGGTTGTGATGTATCTTTTAAAACTTCCAGATGTGAGAGCAACGGCTGAAAAAATCAGTGATGAAAATCATGATGGAAAAACAAGTATTTTTCAATATCCTCATTTTGTTTTAGGCGCAATAGCTATATTTTTCTATGTTGGAGCTGAAGTTACCATAGGTTCATTTTTAATTTCAACTATGAATAAATATGTAGGAATAGAAGAAAAAATCGGTGCAGAGTATGTAGCATTTTACTGGGGTGGAGCTATGATAGGAAGATTTGTTGGAAGTTTTATTATGACTAAAATTGCTCCAAATAAATGTCTAACATTTAATGCTATTATTAATATTTGTTTAGTTTTATTAGCTATTTCATTTGGCGGGAAAATTGCTATGGTGAGTTTATTGGCTATAGGGCTTTTTAATTCTATTATGTTTCCATCAATTTTTTCTTTGGCAACAAAAAATTTAGGCAAATTTACAAGTCGAGCTTCTGGATTTATCAGTATGGCTATTGTTGGCGGGGCTATTATTCCACAGGTGCAAAGTTTAGTAGCTGATAATGTTAGCTTGTTGTTTTCTTACATAATTCCTTTAATATGTTATATTTATATCTTTTTCTTTGCCTTTAGAGGATATAAAATTAAATAACATTAGAAATAAAAAGTGAAAATTTCAC
>NZ_JACHTP010000029.1:0-16383 GCF_020135855.1 Campylobacter sp. B0100352/1 | reverse complement strand
CTCACAGAGAGTGCAAGGTTGTCTTTATAAATTAAAAAACAACCTTAATAAAATTTAAAAATCTTGATTTAACTCATCACTTACATTTTTAATAAGCTTTGCATTATGCTCTAAAGCATTGGATATAAAATAAAGTTCTTTATCTTCCACATAAAGCTCTCTCGTGCTAATACCCATTTTTGTACAAAATAAAGCTAAAGCTTGTAAATCGTCTTTTATTTGATCTAAAATATCGATTAATTTTATATTTTTCATATCATATCCTTTGTGTATTTTCTTATAGACGAATCACTTATTTTAAGCTCATCTTTTATTTGAATGTTTGCAAACCCTTGCGTTTTTAACTTTTTGAGTTTATGTATTGTATTATCGTCAAGTTTGTATATCTTTTGCTTTTTACTCTCTTTATTTCTGTAAAAATTTAAAAGTTCTCTTTGTGCTTCAAGCAGCTCATCTTTTAAATTACGCGTTTGTCTTTTATATTCATCTTAAGCCATAAGTGCTGATGTATTTTGCGATAGCTCTTGCTATGCTTAAGCTATCTTCACTAAAACCAAGATAAAAGCTAGCCATGCCACTATAAGTATCAATTAAAGATATGATGGTGTAGCGTTTATGCCAAGAACATTCCTCACCTTTTAAGCCGTATTTTTCATTAATAATTTCCACCTTGCAAATAGCATCAAGTGGGCTTGCGTCAATCTCTACGATTTCATTGATGGTAGAAGCTTTCCAATTACTCACCCCAAGTGCAGGCAGATGGCGACTTATGGCTCCATCTTCTCCATGTAAGATGATATTTTTTATAAGCTTGTTTTCTTTTAAGTATTTTTTCATACTTCTTAAAACACACTCATAGCTTATAAACTCATCTTTTTTGCCTAGAAAATCTTTCAAATCTAATTTTCCATTTTTGGCAATTTCATAATTTATAATGCGATGGATATTAGAAGCATTAAGCCTTCCTTTTTGTGCGAGCAAGGTATTTACAAAAAGTTCTTTTATGCCAAGTCTTTCGATCTCATCTGCTTTTTTATTTTCTCTTTTATCTACTAAAGCATCAAGTCCATGTGCTAAGTATTCTTTTTGCCAAGCAAAGAGTTTGTTTTGTGTGAGTTTAAACTCATAGATTTTTTTAGCGTTAATGTAATTTATAAAATCATTTGTGCTTATCTTGCCTTTAGCATGAAGCCATTCTTTAACTACGGCAGCTTTTTGCAAAGCTAAATTTTGCTTTTTAGAACTTGCTTTTGCAAATTCGCTTAAGCTATCTTTGTTTATTTGTATTTGATTTTCACTGAGTTTAATCTCGTTAGTACTTTGTACTTGTAAAGCATTAGAATTTTTAAGCAAAGCATCATCATTTAATGGTTTGCTTAAAAATTCTTGTGTTGTTTTATTTGAAAATTCATCTTTGTATGTGTGCTTTGCTAGGTATGCTTGAGTACTTGCGTTTTTTGTAGTTTGATAAATCATGACTTATGTCTTCTATGCTAAAACCTTGCCCTATTAGAACTTGCTTCTTCCTTGCTTAAAGGCTTATGCCAGGTTTGAAGGGTTTTACCTGCGTGACCACCAACCCCTTTGGAATACTTAAAGTATAATATATTGAACTTTAAAATACAAATTTTTTTACCTTTTTTATAAGCTCTATTAGTAGATTTTATTATAGTATCCCTATTTAAATTGTATTTTTTTGCGAATTCTTTACTGCTTATCCACATTTAAGCCACCTTAAATCCATCTTTTTCTAACATTTCTTTTAATTCTTTAGCCCTGCCTCTTATACCCTTAATCCTACCATTAGATAAATCATAAAGTATAACCATATCCTTATGATTTAAACCCTTAGCCTTAGCCCAAGTCATAAGCTTCACACCTTTAGCACTCATAGTTTTTATAAGTTTATTTTTCATCTCTTTCCTTAAAATATGTTATAATTGATAAAAAAGGACTCTTATGCAAGCAAATCTTAAAGAAATTCTTATAGAAATGCAAACACAAATCCACGATTTATTACTTTTAGTTCAAGTTCAACATAATAGCTATAATGAGCTCACCAAAAAACTAAATAACGATTTTCTAAAAATAACAAAAGAGCTTAGAAATCCTTTAGATAAAGAACAAGCTGCTTTTGCAACACAAGCACTTGAAAAACACTTTCAAGAGTGCAACTCGCTAACAGATGAATTTTCAAAACAATCTCAAAAAGCTTTTGATGATCGTTTTAAAAAAATTTTAGAAAATTATCAAAAAATTAAAGATCTTTCCTAGGTTTAGTTTTTATGCCTATATAACCTGTCAATATGATAGATTTTTTTAAACACTTGTTCTTTTTAGGTTTATTCTTTTTCTTCATATTTTTCCTTTAATATTATTTTTGCTTTTTTTGTGTTACCATTACCGAAAAAGTTATGTAATTATAGTATAATTTATTGAACTTGTCCAGTATTTGGAGTAAAATATGGAACTTTCTTTAAGAATGAAAGAATATAGGGAGCACTTTGGTTGGACACAGACTGATTTATCTGAGAAATCTGGCGTATCAATAAGCACAATTAAAAAGTACGAAGCTGGATCAGTTGATAATTTTACCTATGGCAATTTAAAAAAAATTGCTTCAGCTTTCAACCTATCTCCAGCTTCTTTTATTAGCGAAAATATGTCCGACAATAGTCCGACAATATCTAACAAAATATGTCCGACAAACGCAAAAAATTGTCCGACAAGCAATGTAATTTTGGAAAATTTTACTCAAACCTTAGATGATGATATAATAAATATCCCTTTTTTTGAAAATGTAAGAGCAAGTGCTGGAAGCGGTGCTTACAATGATGAAGAAAGTAATCAAGCTTTGGGTCTTTCTAAAAGTTTTTTGCGTGAATGCTTTGGCTTATACTCTTTTATAAATCTCTCTGTGATTTTAGGACAAGGCGATTCTATGGTACCAACACTCCCTGAAAATTGCTATCTTTTGGTTCAACAAAGCGAGGTAAAAGAAGGAGAAATTTGTGTAACGCGCATCGAAAATGAACTTTATGTAAAACGCTTACAAAAACGTCCTAAACTAAAACTGCTTAGTGATAATAAAGCCTACGAGTCCATAAGTTTAGATGGGGAAAATTTTGAAATACTAGGACGCGTTGTAGGATATTTTAAAAAGACCACTCTTTAGCTTTTAAAAACTTTGTAAAGTATTTGTAAAAAGAATGTAAAAAATATGTAAAGCTTTTGTAAAAAAATGTAAAGTGTTATGTAAAAATTTGTAAAGAATGAATCCTCACTTTGATTTCTAAAAAAATCTAATCAAAATACTATAAAATAATACTTTAATTAGATTTTATCTCACTTTACTTTTTTACATAACTTTATAATTTGGCATTTATGCTTTTTGATAAACCTTTAAATGCAGGTAAAAAATCTTCATTGACATTTTCAATAATAAGAGTCATAATAACTCCTTTTTCTTAATTTTGTATAACATAGATTATACTATATTTTAATAAATTTTTGCAAGTATTTTTGCTATAAAATGCTTATTTTTAAGGTTTTGAGCGAGGTTCTTTTTTTAATTTGACTTGGTTGTTTTATTTATTGCTCAACGAAAATTAATTTGGGTATAATTAGCAAATTAATTTTTTAGCTTCATATTGATTTGCTAATCAAACAAATGTTAAAATAGTCTATACGGTATTTAAGGTATTTAATAAAAAAATAAAGGGATAACAAAATGAAAACTATAAAACATAATACACAAAAAAAATAGTAAAGAATATTTAGCTGAGAGAGAAGCAGTTAAAAAAAACTATGGCAAAAATGGAAAAAGAGTTAGAAAAACCTGCTATAAATGCAGTATGTCAAGGACTCAAAAATAAATGAAATATATTGAACTAAGCGAAGCTATTGCTATACACGAAAAAATTATTGAAAAAACAGGTGGATTAAGCGGTTATAATGGAACACAAATAGAATATTTGGCTAGTGCATTAGAGTATATAAAAACGATGATTATTATCCTACGATAACTAATAAAATCACACATTTAATATTTTCCTGTGTAAAATTTCATCCATTTGCTGATGAAAATAAACGGACTTCAATATTTCTAGGTATGTACTTTTTAGATTTAGATGATAAATATAATGATAAATTTGCCGAAGTTATGGAAGATATTGTTGTCGGTGTTGCAGATGATTCTATTACAAAAGATGATTTAAATCAAATTTTACAAAATTTTATTGATAAAAATATTTCTAACAATTAAGAAATGTAAAGAAGCAACTATGAAAAAAGAATATGATTTTTCAAAAGCAATAAGAAATCCTTATATAGATAAAGAGTTAAAAAGTAAATTTCAATTAATTTAAATAGCTCAACTATTATTTTTAAAGAAATGGCTACATAGAAAAGGAGTTCCTTATCAAGTTTTAATTAAATTTTTTAAATGATTGCGTGAATAAAAAACTAGATATTGTAATCAAGTAATAGGAAATTTATAGCAAACTTCTTTTTTATTTGACTTTGAAAAAATGCATAAATATATTATTTATTATAGTTTTGAATAAAAAATATCATTAAAAAAGGCCACATATAATCCGCTAACACATAATATCCATTAAATATATCTTGTGAAAATCTTGCATGTGCTACTTTATTTCTAATATTAAAACCTTCTCTGCAAAATAATAATCGCAATTCTTTTATAATATCTTCCTCTAGAAGATTTTGATTTTTTATTTTATCTAGTAAATTTTCTAAAGTTTCATATTCTTGCATTTGCTGATTATTCCTATTATTTTTTATGACATCTTCACCTATTATATGTCTTAATACAGCTTCAATGCTTACTGAAGCATAAATAAAAAAATCCATATAATCTTCATGTATTCCAGCATAAAACATTCTTGCTATAATTTCTTCATATCCTTTTGGAATTATATTATTATAAGTTAAAGAATAAAAATATTCTTTACTTGGATAAAATTTTTGAAGCAGTTTTAGTTTTAAGATATTTATTAAAAGATAAGATGCGGATATATATGATAATTATAATTTCTAAATAACCCAAAATCATCAATATTTTCTAGTAAATAATCTTCATCAAAGCGTATAGTTTGAGGAAAAAATAATTCTATAAAACCATCACCTTTTATTTTTTTAAAATCTATTTTAAAATACAGATAGAATTTAAGAATGCAGTTAAATAAATTAGAATTAATTTTTAAGTAATTATCCATATCATTCTTGAATTTTTCTAATAATTGTTGTATTTCTAATGGAATATCTATTTCTATAGGTTTAAAACTTGAAATTAAATTTTTGTTATTTTCTTGTATCAATAAATTGATTTTTGATATTTGTTCTTTGTTATTGATTTGATTAGCAAATTCCAAGGCGTATCTTAAAACCTCCGCCTTGATAGCACTATCTTTAATTTTATTGGCTATTAATAAATTTATATTAATATTACCTTTTGATAAGTATTTGTTTTATTGCTTTGATCTATTAAGGTTAAAATTTCATATATTCCACATATAAAATTTTATGTATTTGCAAAGAAGAAACTTCGCTTATGGTATTTGTGTAATTAGTTTTTATATCAATGATTTTATAAAGCTTTATATTATTATATTTAACTCATCTTTATTATAAAAATGTTTATATTTTGTAATTAAGCTTTCAAATAATCTTATAAATCTAAAATCCATATCTTTAGATTCTTTGCTATACAAGTAATTATTTATAATATCTTTCAGTTTTTCTATATATTTCAAATCTTCTTCTAGTTGAAATTTATAATTTAAATCATATGCAAATAATATTCCCTCTCTAAGTTCATAAGCATTTTTATCAAACAATTTATTTAAAAATAAAATGGTATTTTTATAATGAGTTTGGCTATATCAGGCTTATTTATATCTTGATATTCTAACAATAAAATAGTAGCTAGCCTTAATTGTCATAGAGGGTTTTTAATATTATAAAGTATGTCATTAAGTGGTTTTAAGTATTCTGCTTTTAGTCTTTTTTTGCTTGTATTTGTAGTTTAAATAATCAGGGTTATAATTACAAAAATGATATAAAAAATTAATGCTATTTTTATATTTTATATTATTTTCATTACTGTTTAATTCTTTTTATTAATTCATAAAATGAAAATATATTTTCACATTTATTAAAATCAAGATTAAGTAAATTATTCACAATGTTATATTCTTTTTCTTTCATGGTTAAAACCTTTATAAAATTTTCTAAACTAAATAATCCTTTAAAAACATAGCAAGAATTATATTCAAGAATAGTTTAAAAATATTTTTTAAGATTTATCATAAATATAGTTTTTATAAAATTAGCCGTGCAAATTATCTTAAATTTTTACTTGCGTTGGACTTTTAAGGGTTTGTTTGTAAAATATTTTAAAACATACCAAAAAATTTTGCGTTTCGATAGTTAGTGTAGAAAAAAGCTTAATTTCTTTGTATGAGCGAGTGATTCATATTGCTAAACTCAACTTATAAAATTTCCAAAATTAGATTTCGCAAATTTATTACTATTCGCAATATAAATATATTTAATTTGGATTTGTTTAAACTGTAAAGAAAAATTAAAACTATTCTTATAAAAAGCGGATGCTGTTTTTCTTATATTTTATCCATACTGTGTAAAAATTTCAATTTTTTAGGTATAATTAGCAAAGCTAAATTAATTTTTACTTTACTTATATATTCTTTTTAGAATTAAGATAATTGATGATAAAAGGTTTTATTATGATAAGAAATGATGTTTTGCCTCAGATAAAAAAGACAACAGAAAAAAGAGTTATTGATTTGAGTGTTTTGCCTCAGATAAAAAAGACAACAGAAAAAAGAGAAAAAGAGCTTATTAGAATGCTAATACAGGACAATAGATTGGCTTTAAAATATCTAGAAGATAAGTAATGGAAGAAAAATTTTGTGATGATAATGCTAGATTGCTATATAATCGTATCGTAAAAATCAATGAAGAGTTGGTAAAAGATTCAAAATCTAAATTATTTAAAAAAAGTATTATTCAGAATAAAGGGAGTTTACTAGATCTTTGTAATAGCATTTATACTACCAAACCCTTTACGCAACCTCCAGAGCCTTATTGTTCTGATTTTGCTGAAATGACTGCAATGATTATTTTTAGGCTTAACAAAGGGCATTGTTTTGTTGATGGAAATAAACGCACTATTCTTTTAATTATAATGGAATTAATAAAGGATGTATACCCTGTTTTTTATAATGATTTTTTTAAAGGTGGACTTTCAATTTTTTTAAAAGATATGATTGAGAAAAGTTTAAATCAAGAACAAGTTTTAGAATGGGTTAGAAATCAATATAATTTGGAGTATGAAATATCTGATGAAGTAAATCACATTATTCATATTATAATGCAATACAAAAGAATTGGACACTATGATGAAGCAATAAAAATGTATCAAGATGTTTTAAGTAAGTATGGCCCTTCTGTTGCTCTTTATAAATCAGTAGCCAAGGTTCTAACTTGCAAAGGTGAGTATGAACAAGCTGTAAAATTATATGAACAAGCTATAATGATGTGTAATGAATATATTGATGAGTTTGAATTATATAATTTAGAGAGACATAAGAATAAATTATTAAAGAGAAATGAAATAAGTAAAAAAGAATTTTTAGAATACTTAAAAGCTGTTTCTGGAAATCCTAATTATTCTTTATAATTTACTTTTAGACTCTAGTTATAAAAACAGCAACCTTACTGGTTATTTATTAATTATACGATTCGTACAATATCAGCTAGAAAAGCAACTGTAAAAGAGAAAATAACATAAGAAGCAACTATGAAAAAAGAATATGATTTTTCAAAAGCAATAAGAAATCCTTATGTAGATAAAGAGTTAAAAAGTAAATTTCAATTAATTTAAATAGCTCAACTATTATTTTAAAGAAATAGCTAATAGAAAAGGAGCTCCTTATCAAGTTTTAATTAATATTTTTTTAAATGATTGCGTGAATAAAAAACTAGATATTGTAATCAAGCAATAGGAAATTTAAAGCAAAATTTTAGGATTTAAGATGAATTATAATAACAAAGAAGAATTATCTTAATAAAGAACAGATTAAAAAGTTTTTAGAAGATAAAGATAGATATAGCTTGTTTATAAATGGAAAATGGGGAGTAGGTAAGACTTATCTCTGGAAAGAAATTGAAAATGAGATTTCTAATACGAAAAAGGATTTTGAATTAAATAAAGTAAAATTAAATTTTTTCAGTCATTTGAAGTATTTGTATGAATTTATTATCTTAATTGTTAAATTTTTAATTAAATACTTTAGTTATTGTGAATTTATAAAACAAGAAGATGAATCTTTAAGGGTTATTTATATATCTTTATTTGGAAAAGAGCATTACAAAGAAATCTTAGAGGAGATAACTCTTAATTCATACAAATATAATAAATTGGTTTATTTTTTAAGAAATTTAACTTTTTGGAAAATTTCTATTGGTTCTTTATTTCAATTTTTTATAAAACAAGATTTTAAAAATATAATTGTATGCTTTGATGATTTAGAGCGAAAATCAGATAAACTGAATATCAAAGATTTATTAGGTTTGATTAACAATCTAAAAGAAGGAAAATGTAAAGTTATTTTAATAGGTGATGATAGCAAGCTTAATAATAAAAAAATTTTTGATAATTATAAAGAAAAATGTATAGATTTAGAAATTACCATAGATTCTAGACTTGAAGTTGTGCTACAAATAGCAAAAGAGAAATGTCCTCAAATAAACACTAAATTGCTTCCATGTACTTTATTAAATGGTATTAAAAATCTAAGACAATTAAATAAGATTTTAAGTGCTTTTAATTATTTTCACGAAGAATTGCATTTTAAAGAAAAACTAGTAGAAAATCCTGATTGTAAAGATTTTCTTGTTTATGTGTTTGAAGTAATCGTTGAAAAAATAGATAGTATTTACACTATTAGTAGCGAATTACTTGAATTTAAACATTTATTTACCAAAATTATTGAAGAAATAATCAAAGATTACTTTAACAATGCAACTTATTTAATATCAAATAGAATGAGAGAAGCTTTTAATAGCGAGTTTGATAATTATCAATTGTATATATATCGTACTAATTTTATTCAAATTTTTTCAAATCTTATACAAACAAATGTATTTAATGAAAATGATAAAGAAAAAATTAATGAAATTTTACAATATATTGCTGATAAAAATAAAATTGATGATTTTATTGATCTAAGCAAAATAGGTATTGTTGATTTTTTCGCACTTACTTATATTTTTGATTTGCATAACAATCAAGCAGTTATCGAAATTAAGAAAAAATATATAAGAAAATTTTATGGTAATTTTTCTCATGTAGAGTTATTGTTGAAAATGGAACAAAATAAAAATGATGATTTATTGGAAGAATTTAATAAAATGGTAGAACATTTTGATAATCATTTAAATGAATATTTTCAAAATGAACACAAAACCCTAACTCAAGAAATAATAGATGATGTAAAAAATTATTATAATTTTTATAATGTAGCAAAAAGTATAAATGCTACCAAAGATAAAACATTGTATAAGAATTTAAAAAAACAATAAAATAACTTCATATTATTTAGATTATTTATTTTTAAATAAAACAAATCAAGAACAATTTCCAAATCTATATGATGAATATAATAAAGATAATAAATCTTGAATGAAAGTAGACTGTTAAGCGTTTTTTTAAATAATTTAAAACACTTAATAATATTTGTTTTAATCTATCAAAATTCCTTTATTTTTTAATTCCTCATGAAAATCTTTTCTTTTATCGAGATCATTTGTGGTTACAATGGTAAATCCTGCTTGTTGAATTTTCATGAGATTTTCTTTTGAGATGTTCATACTATGAAATAATTTTTTAAAATGCTCAGATGTCATTGTAGCCGCTCTAACATAATGAAAAAATGGATTGCCAGTTTCTTTATTTTTGTTATATTGTATAGTATTATTAAACACTATGTCGCTGCTATAACTAGTGTTTTGGAAATTATCTTCTTTAATGCGCTTTCTCATCTCGTTATAAAATGAAACTAGTTTATTGTTTTCATCTTTAATAAGATTAAGTATAGGATTTGGAATTCTGTCTAAATATTGGTTGTTTTCATCAAAATTATCCACATTAAAAGAGGTAATATAGTAGGATTTATCCGCTGCTAATATTATAGAAGCTGAAGGATAGTTTTTGTCATAACCATCAAAATATAAATTTACATTTACATTATTATATTGATAGCGAAGCTTAATACAGTTTCCAACTTTTCTATATTTAGCATTATTATATTTCTCTAATAAAATATCTAAAATAATAGTATCACTCATTTGTATTCCTTTTTGTCTTAAAAATAACACTTTTTTTTCTTTTTCAATGATTGTTTTATTTCTTGATTATATTGTTTATTAATTCTAAAATAAGATCTAAAAACTCGATAATCTTGCCTATAAAATCTCAAGCTTAAATAATGCCTTAAAACAAAAATCTAAATATTATACTATATATACATCAACTATGTTAAAGCAATATAAATATAAATCAAATTGACAATTTTTTATTGTGTATGGCATAACTTAGAATCATTATAATGTCAGATCGAGATTGCCTATCTCAAACATTATTTTAAATAGCTATTTAAATTTTTTTCATAATCACTTAAAAAGCATTAATTTTTACTTATAAAGGTATTATGTGATTTTTATTGTAATTTTAGGAGCTAAAGTATTTTTCTTTGTTATATTAAAGTATACTTGTTTTATAAATATATTTGTAAAGATTTTTTTGTGAAACTTAAATTTCTGCAGCATAAATAAAATTTCTAAAAAGCAATTTTCACTTTGAGAATATTATTAAAACTTCCAATTTGCATATAATAACAGATATAATTAGCTATTATAAGGAGTAATATTACTATATTAAATGCTATTATTTTTTTATGATTTACTTCAATACCATTGTTATGTATTTTAATTAGAAAATTATAAAGTCCATGAAGAATATTTACAATAAAAAGAGCAATACAAAGAATAACAAAAATTAATCTGTAAATACTAACTTGGTGCATATGAGATAAGATTGAACTAGAAAATGCAAAAGAACCAGTAAATGTTAATACGATTGAAGCAAAAATACCGAGAATGGTAATATATTGTTTTTGGATTTCTTTTATTTTTTCTTCAAATTTGTTACTTTCACTTTTTATTTTTTCTTCAAATTTGTTACTTTCACTTTTTATTTTTTCTTCAAATTTGTTACTTTCACTTTTTATTTTTTCTTTAATTTCGTTACTTTGGTTTTGTAAGTGGTAAATTGAGTAATATATTTGACTTTCATTTTCTTTCTTCTCCTCTTGATCTTCTTTCTTCTCCTCTTGATCTTCTTTCTTCTCTCTTTCTATTTCCTTATTTATATTTTTTTCTAAAGAATCCATTATTTTACTCTTCTAAGCTTTGTAATATTCAATTATATCTTCATTTTGAATTGCATTAGATTTGTTTTCTTGAAATACTTTTTTCCAAGGAGAATCATTGTGTGAAATTTCAGATAACTCCCAAGCATTTTTCTTTCCAAATTTATTATATACAGCTTCAATAATATTTTTAGATTCCTCATCTAAATCAATAGAGTCATCATCTGCTTTAAGTAATTTTGTAATTTCTTTCTTTCCTGATCCTTGTAATTCTTGATAAATTGCTACATTAACAGGTCCATATGGCCATGCCTGAAAAGTTTCTCTTACCAAAGGTCTTTCATATGTAGCTAAACTCATGGCGTGAGCAAAGTATACAAGTTTTTGAATTTGCATATGCGTGAGACTATTTTTTTTTGTTTTGCTTAGTTTAATAAATTCATTTGCAATTCTTTTTCCAGAGTAAGCATTATAACAGTTTGTTTTCATTACTTCTCCTTAATATATTTTAATTATAAGTATAGTATATCATAAATTAATTATTTATAAGTGTAAAAAGATTAAATCAAGATAATTTGAAAAAACTTTTAGAAGATCATGAAATTTTTATGACGCATAAAAATAATAGCTATAAATTCAATTCTTTATTTAAACACACTTCAATAATGCAATATTATCATCATTATGATTTGTGGAGTAATGAAGAATTATTTTTAATGGTTTTTGAAAAGCAAAGAATGGACAAATTTATTCTAAATACATTAAATAAAATAGATTCAAAATATTTCTTTCATTGGAATCAAGAATTGGAAAAATATTTAGATGAAACATAGACAAATCAACTTTGTTTTTATTTCTTTTTGAAGAAAGAGTGTATTATATTTTAACTTCATTGAGACTATTTTTCCTGTTCCTTATTTTTAGTAAAAAGTAATTTTATACACATAATTATATTTATTATTGAAATCACTATAATAAATACAATAACCAAATAAAACGTTTCTGGATTAATTCCAATTTTTTCAGAATAACTTTTTAAATTTGAAAAAGTGCCACATGCTAAATCAATAATCATAATTAGTGTTAATAGTGCTAATAATAAGTTGATTTTCAATATTTTTTTTAAAAATGTAATTTTTATTGATTTTATTTCTCATTAACTTTTGTAAGGGGTATTTTAAAAAGAACATGCAACTATCCCTAAATAATTTTAGCAAAACCACCAAATAATAGGATTTTAAAGCTCATAAAAATAACTTTTTATCTTTCCTAATTTAAAGTGTAAAAAATCCCAAATATCCCAAAATGTCTGTTTTGTCCCTAAAAAGTAATAAATATTGTTTAAAATGCAATTAAAAGCGATATTTGATTTTAAATTTTATATCCCAAAAATGTTTTTAACCCTATAAGATAGTTACATTTCTACTTAAAATAATCTTATATTTTATTTGTTATGTAACTATCCCTATAAAACACTATATAATCATAGTTTAACTACTTTTTATACAAAAATAATATGTAACTATCTATAGCTTTAAGGTTTGAAGGAAAGTTACATAGAAAGCTTAATTTTTTTTACTATATATCTATTAATTTTATAGTATATTTATAATTTTTATGGAAAAATATTTTAATTTAATTCAAAAAAATGGGAATGGAATTCATGGATAATAATATTATAGACAAAAAAATGTCGAAACTCTCCTCTAATTTAGAAGGTACTTTGAGAAAGTATTTAAAGTGCATTCATGCTGATTTTGGTGTCAAAAATGAACTATTCTTAGAACAAAACTGGACAAAATCAGTAAATTTTACATTAGGAGTCAAATATGCTCGTGCCACAGCTCAAAGACAAAGTGAAATAAAAGATTTTTTAGAAAATGGACTTAAAGGAGAGAATATAAAAGATCTTGTTGAGAATAGCAAGTATTATTGTTTAGGGGATAAGAATGGAGCACTTGAATATATTTCACAAACAATTACAAAAATACAATATTTATTGTCTGACGAAATTTAATAAATCGTGAAAATTAAAGATTTGCTATTTATCTTGTTATTTAATAAATAATTATAGTAGCTGTAATTTGCTAATATATGACATAATAAAAGTAAAACTACAATAAGGAGTTTTTGATATGCATGAAATAGTAACAAATGATTGGTTTTTATTTGCAACTGGTATATGTAGTATACTAGGATTAATGGCAAATATCTTAATTGTTAAAAAAGTTATTGGTATAAATTCTAAGATCGATATCAATAAGCAAACCATCAATGGAAGCAATAATAACACAGCTGGTAGAGATGTTAATGTTAAATAAGCAAACCATCAATGGAAGCAATAATAACACAGCTGGTAGAGATGTTAATGTTAATAATTTTTATAACTTTAATTATCCAATAAAACATGAAATATCTATAGGAAGTATTTTAAAAAACATATCCGAATTTACTATTAACCTTCAATTTGAAAAACCAGACACTGGGGAATATACAATTGAAGAAAAAATTAACTATAATAAATTAACACAATTTAAAGAATTCTTTGACGATTATATGGAAAATTATAATATTGTAAAAGAAAAAATTAGGATTATTTCAGCAGAAGATATTAATTTCGAACAGCGCTTGGTCAAATATGTAAAAAATAAATATATAAAGCTTTATGATAAAAATAATCCAAATTTAACTTTAAACAATATATTAGAAGAAATAGAAAACGATCTAAAGCAAAATACTGATTTAAGTATAGATGATATTAGCTGTACTCATTATATTGTATTTTATGTATTTGCTTTGTGTAAAATATTTGAAAAACCTATAAAAGGGCTATAACTTATGATTATCACCGAAAGAAATCCGAAGCAAAGTCTTTATTTTCTAGGTGCTGCTTTGCTTGAAATTTTGAAAAACAAAAACATAGAATATTCACTTTTTGAATTATATGAACAATTTCAAAAAAAGAATAATGTTGAAATAAAAAAATTTATTTTGATTTTAGATTGGTTGTATTTAGCCAACTATATAGAGATTACTCAAGAGGGATTTATAATAAAATGTTCTTAGAATCTTTAATTATTAAAGATGTTTTTGAAAATAATATACGAAGCGTAAAATTTAATCCAAATGGCTTAAATCTTATTGTCGGAATTCCTGAAAAAGACGGCTCAACAAATAATATTGGAAAAACAACACTAATAAGATGTATTGATTTTTGTTTAGGTGGAAAAATTGAACAATTATACGAAGATAAAGAATTTAAAACAATCAATGATGATATTTTTTCTTTCTTGGCAAAAAAACAACCTTATTTTGAAATTATTCTTAGTAATTCTATACAAAAAAATATAAAATATAAAATTTTAAGAAAAATTATCTATAAACATGAAAGAAAAGATTTTTCAATCGAAAACCAAATATGGTCAAATGATACACTTATAGAAGGAGATTTTAAACAAAAATTAAAAGAAATATTATTTAATAATCATGATGAAAAACCAACATTAAGACAGCTTATTCCAAAATTTATTAGAAAAGATGATCAACAGATAAATAATGTGTTAAAATTTCTACATCAAACCACCAAAAAGGCTATTTATGAAAAAATACATTTGTTTTTATTTGATTTTAAAGCAAAAAGCTTATTGTCATCAAAAGGAGAACTAGAGCATAAATTAAATCATAAAATAGGTATAAAAAAGGCTTTAACTTCAAGATTTAATATCATAGATTTAAAGCAAATTTTAGAAATTAACAAAAAAGAATTAGAAAAACTTTACCAACAAAGAGATAATTTTCAAATTGATAATAAGTATGAATTAGAAGAAAAAGAATTGGAAGAAATACATTTAAAACTCATGGAGGTAAAAAATAATATTTTTAACAACAATCTAAAAAAATCCATACTAACAAAGCAACTTAATGAGCTTTGCAATAATATTTTTGATAGTGATATGCAATCATTAAAGTTATTATATGACGAAGCTAATTTCTATCTAGATAATTTACATAAAAGTTTTAATGAAACAGTCGCTTTTCATAACAAAATGATTACTAATGAAATAAATTATCTAAATAACCGATTAGATAAAATTGAAACAGATACAACACAACTGCTATGTGAAAAAAATATTTTATATAAACAATATTCAGATTTATTAGAAAAACTTTCAAAAACTGGATCATTGGCGGAATATACCAAATTAAACGAACAAATAGAAAAATTAATAGAAGAAAAAGGGAAAAATGAAAGTTTGCTTAATGAATTAGAAAAGGTAGAAAAAGAAATAAACGATATCAACACTAAGTTATCAGAAATCAAAGAAGAGATAAATAAAAATTTGCATGATTTTGATAATAAATTAGCCATTTTTAATGAATCGTTTAGTCGTTATTCTAAAATTTTGTACGATAGTGATTTTTTCTTATCATATGATGTAGAAAAAGATCCTATTTGTTTTTATACTAAAAATGTTACAGGCAATGAAGGGAGTGGTAAAAAACAAGCTACTATATCAGCCTTTGATTTGGCATATATTGACTTTATAAACAAAGCAAATCTTAATTATCCGCATTTTGTAGCTTACGACAAGATTGAAGTAATAGATATTGAAAAAATCGATAAATTATTTGAAATATCAAATAGTATAAATGGACAATTTATCGTACCTATTCTTTATGATAAAATTGAAAATTTTTATGAAAAATATAAGAATAATATAATTTTAGAGTTATCTGATAGTAATAAATTTTTTAGATTCTAAATAAAATTTTATTTTAGTTAAAATTTTTGGATTCTTCTGATTTTTATCATACAAAATCATTTTGTTTAAAACTTTCATAATTTTAATTTACAATACGAAATTTATACTTATAATTAAAACTTTCAAAATAAAATCTTTTCTTTGCT
>NZ_JACHTP010000028.1:0-16876 GCF_020135855.1 Campylobacter sp. B0100352/1 | reverse complement strand
CAGGAACTACTGAGAAAAATGCAGGTGTAACTACACTTAAAGGGGCTATGGCGGTGATGGATATTGTTGAAACTGCTACGACAAATTTAGATCAAATCAGAGCAGATATAGGTTCAGTGCAAAATCAACTTCAAGTTACGATCAACAATATCACCGTAACTCAGGTCAATGTTAAAGCCGCTGAATCAACTATAAGAGATGTAGACTTTGCAGCTGAGAGTGCAAATTTCTCTAAGTATAACATCCTAGCTCAAAGTGGATCTTATGCGATGAGCCAAGCAAATGCTGTACAACAAAATGTTTTGAAACTTTTACAATAATGAGGATAATTATCCTCATTTATATCAATTTTCTTTTTTCCAATTCATCTTGTAAAGGTATGATAGCTCTTTTTAAGATCATATTTTGAGTGCTTACAAGCTCATAAATACTTTCGATTAGAGATTCATGGGCATAAAGCCAAGCAAAAAGTTTGTTTTGTCTTTCGCTTTCATTTTTAATTTTTTGAGTATATAAAGGAGCCAATAAACTTTCTTCATGATATAAAGTAGGCCCTAAAATTTCATTTAAAAAGTTATAACGTTTTAATTCCATACGAGTTTTTAATTTGTCTAGATTTTGATTAATTTGCTCAAGCGTTAGCTTTTTCTTTCCATTTCTTAAAGAGATTAATTGATTTTTGATTTTTTTACACTCTTTTAAAAATGTTTCAGTTAAATTTAATTGTTTTTTAATTTTTTGATAAGCTTTAAGCATGAGTTCATTTCTTTGATTTTTTGGAAGTTTAGGAATTTTTGTAAAAGGTTTTTTTAGATCTTTTTTAAGTAAAGTTTCACAAATTTCTTTAAAGGGTTTTTCTATAGTGCCTTCTATTCTAGCTCCACCTTCGGTTGAATTATAAGTTTTTATATTTATTTTGTTATTTAAAAATATAAAATTTTCAAATATTTCTCTAAAAATATTCCAAATTGCAGAACTTTGAACGATTCCATCTCCCCCGTAAGCTATAGTAGTATGCTTATTAAAATCTCTTTGATAATGTCCTTCATGAAAATTTTCATATAAGAAATTTTTTGCATGAGAATTTCCATTTTTGCCATAAGCCAAATCTTGTCCTATAAAAACAATATTTTTATAGTTTAAATTGACGGCTAGTTCGTAATTCATGTGAGCCACACTTAAACCACAACTTAAATAGCCAAATTCATTAAGCTCTATAGAGGTGGCAAAAGGTAGAGGTCTAGTAGCTAAGATATAATCTCTTTTGTTTTTTTCAAGGTAAGCTATAGTATTTTTATGTATCAAAGAAGCTATAACAAAAGTAATTCCGTGATCAAATTCTTTAAAATCATTGTTGAAACATTCTGCCGTGTAGTGATCTCTTTCCATCATGCAAACATAATCAGGTTTTATATTATGTTTTGCTAGTATCGCATAAGCACTATCGGCGCAAAAAATTGTAGCTTTATTTGCATATTTTTTAAGCAAAGGAAGTTGTTTTTCAAGGCTAGGTCCTGTTGAAACGATGATAGCTACGTTTTCATCTTTAGTATTTTTTCTTTTTTCGAGCAAAGTATGATAACTTGGATGATTGATCATTTTTGGGATATTATAAGTAAATTGCTCTATACCTTGCATAGCATCTTTTGGATCATTACCTCTTCTAAGGCTGATGTTTCTAATAGCTTTTGAATTTAAAGTATTAATTCTTAGCATATCTTCTTCGTAGCTTTTATAAAAATCAGAGTGCAAATGTAAATTATAAGTTTTAAAAAATTGATTGATTTCTTTTAAAGAAAATATTCTATCAGCTTTGGTATAGTTTATATGAGGGGTGTAGATTAATATTAATCTACCTTTTGTTAATTCTTCACTAAAATCAAGTAAATTAAGAACAATAAATATAATTTCTATTTCTTTTTCAAAAATAACAATTCTTTTATGATTTGTATTTTGAAGTAAAGCTTTATATAAAATCCCATTTCCTAAACCGTAAAAAAATAAAGCTGGATATCTTTCGTATTCTTTAAAAAACTCAATTTTTTCTTCTAATTCTTTTACAGGATTTTTATAGATTGTTTTTAAATTTCTTTTTTTGATAATATTGATATCTAAATTATCTTTGCCCAAGGTATAAGAAAATTCCCTAAGCTCTTTGATTTTTTTTAATTCTTCCTTAAGTTCTTTGTATTCTTGATCATTCATATTTTTTAAATTTTTATTGAAAATTTCATTTTGCATTTTTTACCTTCTCTTTCCATTTTTCTAAATTTCTTTGATCTAATTCATCTTCTAAAGGAGTAATATTTTCTATTAAAGCTTTTTCTTGAGCTTCAATATGAGCATAAACTATTTTAAAAAATTCTATATGTTCTTTTACCCATAATAAAGATTTATTATAGGAATCTTCCAAAGTTTTTGGGTTTAAAACATAAATTCTAGCTAAATTAAGCTCAAATTGAGTTTGTAATGAACCTAAAATTTCATAAAGATCCAACATGTCTTTTTTATTTTCAAATTTGACTTTGATTTTATCAATTTCTTGAATGAGGTAATTGAGAACTTCTTTACCTTCATTTAAATTTGCAATATAATTAAGATTTGAAAAACTTTCCAAGATGTGACTATAAGATTTTGAAAGTTCTTCTTTAAAGTTTTTACAATGTTTTATGCTTTTATAAATTTTATAGTAACATTTTAGCAATAGTTCATTTTGTTTATCTTGGTTTAAATTTTCCACTTCAGGAAAAGGCTTTTTTAAATCTTCTTTTAATAAAGTTTCACAAACTTCTTTAAAAGGTTTTTCTATAGCTCCTTCTATCCTAGCTCCGCCTTCGGTACAGTTATAGGTGGTAAAAAGTTTTAATTCATTGGCTTCAAAAATATATCTTTCTAGAACATATCTAAATAAATTCCATGTTTCTTTAGTATAAACTAATTTTTTCCCTCCATAAGCTATGGTTTGTAAATGATAGGAAATTTTATCTTTATCAACAGCATCATAGCTTCCAAAAATATGTTCACTAGGATGTGAACTTCCATCTTCAGCATAAGCTAAATCTTGTCCTATAAGGATGATATTTTTATGTCTTAAAAGCCCAGCTAAACCATAAGCTATATTTGCCACGCTATGACCACCACTTAATTCTCCGAATTGTTTAAGTTGTAGATATTTTATAATTCCATTACCCCTATAAGATAGTAGAAATTTTCTATTATTTTTTTTTAAATTTTCAATAGTTTGAGGATGAGTTAAATGTGTTGTGATAAATAAAATATCTTTATCAAATTCTCCAAAGTTATTATCAAAAAATCTAGAAGTTGAAAAAATTCTTTCTAAAGATAAAACATAATCAGGCTTGATATTATGTTTTGCTAGGATAGGATACGCACTATCTGCTACTATAATAGTAGCTTTATTTGCATATTTTTTAAGAGTGTCAAGTTGCTTAGTAAGGCTAGGTCCTGTTGAAACGATAATAGCTGTATCGCTAATACCTACTCTTTTTTTAAGTAAATTTTGATAAGGTATATTGGTTAACATATTTGGGAGATTATAAATAAATTGTTCTATACCTTTTAAAATATCTTGCGAGTCATTGCCTCTTGCAAGAATCGCATCTTTGAAATTTTTTGAAAAATTATTGTTCAATTGTAGGATATCTTCTTGATCTTTTTCATAATAATCGCTACTAAGTTCTAAAAAATAAGTTCTAGAAAATTTAAAAAAAACATTACCTGAACATAGATCATAATAATTTTGAAGTGTTAGAGTGCTAATGTCAAATAATAAAATTTTATTTTGGATCAATTCTTGTGAGAAATCCAAAAGATGAAACATGATTTTAATGATCTCTAATTCTTTTTCAAAGACAACTAAATGTTCACAATGTTTATTTTTTAAAAGAGCTTTAAATAAAATTCCATTTCCAAAACCATAAAAATAAAGCACAGGATATAAAAGATATTTTTCATTATAGATTTTTAGCATCGTATCTAATTCTTTGATAGCATCTTTATAAAGCAAAGTGCCATCTCTTGTATCTTTAAGATTGATATCTAAGCTATCCTTGCCTAAAATAAGTTCATAATGAGTGATTGTAAGTTCTTTTAGTTTTTCTTTTAAATCAGGATTATTTAGCGAATCTAGATTTTTATTAAAAAGTGCAATTTGATTTTTATTAAATTTCATAAATCCTCCATATTATTTATGAAATATCGTCATTTTTGTATTTTTCTAAAGCTTCATTGATGGTTTTATTTTGAGTATTTAAGTATTCTAAAGCTTGTAACCACCATGCTTTTTGGGTGATTAAAAATTCTTTGATTTTTTCTTTTTGATCATTTTCATTTAAAACTTCATAGCGCAAAATTTCACATTCATTATGATAATAAATGGCTTGAGTAAGCTCATTAAATAATTTTAATTTTTTAAATTCGCTAAAAAATTTTAAAAGATTTTTTTTGATTTTTTCTAAAGTTGATAAATTAAGTTTAGATCTATTGAGTTCAAAATCAAGTTTTTTAAGTTCATTTTGACATTTTTTGATAAATTCTTCACTTTGTTTGACATTTTTAGTAAGAAGTTTTTGGGTTTGTAAAAATTTATTTTTTATTTCATTTGTTTCTAAATTTTTAGGTAACTCAAAAGGTTTTTTTAAATTTTCTTTAAGCAGTGTTTCACAAATTTCTTTAAAAGGTTTTTCTATAGTTCCTTCTATCCTAGCTCCACCTTCGGTACAATTGTAGGTATTGATCTGTAATTTTTCTTTTGCCCAAAAAATATCTTTTTCATAAGCTTGACGAAATAAATTCCAAGTCAGTTGTGTTCTTACTTGTTTTTCACCACCATAAGCAAGGGTATAAACTTCCCCGCGTATTTTCTCCCCCTCATTTCCATAGATATGCTCACTTGGATGAGAGCTTCCATCTTCAGCATAAGCTAGATCTTGTCCTATTAAAATAATATTTTCATGTCTTAAGCTAGCAGCTAATTCATAGGCCATATTTGCAACACTTGCTCCAACACCTATATAACCAAATTCTTTAAGATTTAAAGAAACGGAAAAATGTAAAGGGCGATGAACAAGCATATATTTTCTAGAATTTCTTTCAAGAAAATGAATGACTTCTTGATGGACAACAGAACTTATGATAAATAAAATTCCTTGATCAAATTCTTTAAAATCATTATCAAAACATTTTGAAACTACATCATCTCTTTCTAACATACAAACATAATCAGGTTTGATATCATACTTTGCCAAGATAGGATACGCACTATCTGCACAAAAAATCGTAGCCTTATTTGCATATTTTTTTAATAAAGGCAATTGCTTGATAAGACTAGGACCCGTTGAAACGATGATAGCATTTTTTACTTTATTTTTTCTTTCTTTTAAAAAATTTTGAAAAACCCCATGGCTTAAAAGTTTAGGAAGATTGTTTAATACGTGTTTAATCCCTATGATAGAATCATGTGGATCATTTCCTTTAGCTAAAACAATAAAGCGAATATTTTCGATCAAAATTTGATTTAGATTTTGTATTTGCCTGGCGTAAAATTTAAGATAAAAATCACTATGAATAAAAAGATTAAAAATTTTGACACTTTTTTGAATGCTTTCATACATAAAAAGAGTAACAAGTTGTGCAGTGGTAATGCTTGGAGTATGAAAGAGTATGAGTTTTTCACTTCTTAATTCTTTGGTAAAATCAGTAAAATAAAAAGCTAAGGCTAAAATTTCAAGCTCATCTTCAAAAACGATGATATGCTTATGATTTTTATTTTCGCATAAGGCTTTATAAAGTTTGCCATTTCCAAAACCATAAAAAAACAAAACTGGATATTTAAAGTATTGATTTTTATAAAGATTTAAATTTTCTATAAAGTCTTTTTTGGGATTTTCATAAATTTTTTCTAAATTGTTTGTAAAATTAATACCATCTTCATTGATCTTGGCTTGGAAATTTTCAAATTTTTGTAAAGCTCTTAGTTTATAAGCTAAAATTTGATCCACTTCAAAAAGCGCTTGAGTATTTTTTAAAAAAAGTTCTTTATCCAATAATTTTGCCTTTTATTTAAAATCTTTTTCTTTTAAAGCTTCACCAAATTCGATATTTCTTGTAGCTTTTTTGCCTAAAATTTCTTGATAAAATTTAGGATGGAGTCCAAAAGAAGGACGCACAGATTTTACATTTTCTTCGCTAAAAATTTCACCTTTTTTGATATCTTTGCTTGCATATAAACTTCTTGCAAAAGTGCGATTTTTTAAAGTTTTTTCATTAAGTTCTAAAGAGCCATCTCCTAAAGCACTTTCAGCTTCTCTTACGGCCTCAACCATGGCTTTAAATTCATCAAAATCAAGGCTAAATTTAGCATCTTCACTTTCTAAATTTTTATCAATCATAAAATGTTTTTCGATTACTCTAGCTCCAAGTGCTACAGCCATAACCGGAGCTAAATGCCCAAAACTATGATCGCTTAGTCCCACTTCTACACCAAATTTTTCTTTTAAGCTTGAAATAGCTTTTAAATTCATATCACTGATTTTTGCAGGATAAGCTGAAGTGCATTTTAAAAATATCAATTGTGGATTTTTTTCTTCTTTGAAAATTTCACAAATTCTAAAAAGCTCTTCTTTGTTTGCAATGCCCGTAGAAACGATCGTGGTTTTGTTTTCTTTAGCTATATAGCGGATCAATTCTTCATCGTTGGCTTCAAATGAGGCGATTTTGTAAGCTATAGGATCAAATTGTTTTAAGAAATCCACATCTTTTTTTGCAAAAGGACTTGAAAAGCAGAGTATGCCTTCATCTTTGGCGGTTTGAAAAATTTGTTCATGCCACTCATAAGGGGTTTTAGCGCTTTCATAAAGTTCATAAAGTCTGCGTTTATCCCAAAGTCCGCCTTTGATGATAAAATCTTCTTTGTCGCTATCAAGCGTGAGGCTATCTGGGGTGTAGGTTTGAATTTTTATCGCATCCGCTCCGGCTTTTTTAGCTGCTTTGATGCTTTTGAGTGCAAGATCTAAGCTTCCGGCATGATTTGCGCTTAATTCTGCTATGATAAATACTTTTTGATCTGTGTTAAAATTTCCTATTTGCATTTAAATTCCAAACTAATTTTTAAAATAATATCGGTAAAATTACTTTTATAAATTATAGCATAATTTAAGGAAAGAAAATTGAACAGCTTGGAAGAAAAAATTAGCAATCATTTTAATACTTTAGAAACTCTTTATACAGGCTCTGGAACAAGTGCTTTGTTTTTGATTTTTAAATATCTAAAATCAAAAAACAAAAACAAAGTTTTAATCCCTAGTTTGGTTTGTCCGCAAGTGGCTAGTGTGGCTTTAAAAGCAGGTGTTGAGGTGATTTTTGCAGATGTGAGTTTGGATGATTATACTCTTATCTTTGAGAGTTGTAAAAAAAATTATGATGAAAATCCTTATGATGCTTTAGTTTTAGTTCATCTTTACGGACATTTTTGTGATGAAAAAATTATTGATTTTTGTAAAGATAAGAATATATTTATCATCGAAGATTGTGCGCAAACTTATCAAATCAATCCAAAATGCGATTTAAGTATCCTAAGCTTTGGTCATACTAAATTTTTAGAAAATGAGTTATGGGGGGGGGCGATTTTAAGTTCTGAAATTTCTTTAAATGCTTTAAGGGAATTAAATGAAGAATTAAATCTAAAGGTAGATAAGCAAAAATTTGAAGAATATTGCTTGAAATATTATGCTTTAAATTCCAAAGATGAAAATTATTTTAAAAATCTTAAAAATTTGCTTTTAGATTATACCTTTGTTTTTGGAAGTAGTGATAATCCTTATTTAGAAGAAAAATTTTCTAAACTTGATGATATATGTGAAAAACGCAAAGAAAATATGCAAATTTATCAAAATTTTTTAAAACACGAACTCATTTTGCATCCAAAGTTTAATTTAAATTCTATATCTTGGCGTTACACCTTTAGATATTTAGGTGATAGAGAAAAATTGCTTGAAAATTTAAGAAAAAATGGGATTGATTGTTCTTCTTGGTATTTGCCATCACATTTGATTTTTGGAGGAAAAACTCAAAAAAATTCAGAAATTTTAAGTAAAGAACTTATTAATTTATGGTGTGATGAAAAAATAAGCCAAAATCAAATTAAAGATAATATAAAAGTAATTTTATCTTTGCTATAATTTTTGAAATTTTTACAAGGATTTAAAATGAATACTCAAGAAAAATGGCACGAAATGCATTCTCAAAAAAGACATCAACCACGCTATCCTGGTAGCGATTTGGTTGCTTTTGTTTTAAAAAATTTTAAGAAAAATGATCAAATTTTGGATCTAGGTTGCGGGGGGGGGCGACATGTAAAATTTTTATCCGAGAATAATTTTAATGTTTATGGAGTGGATTATTCTGCTAATGGTATTAAAGCAACGCAAGAATTGCTAGATTTGTATAAACTAAAAGCAGAATTAAAAATCGCAAGTGTTGATGATATCCCCTATGAGGATGAAAAATTTGATGGTGTGATTTGTTATGGTGTGCTTTTGTATAATTCTAAAGAAGTCATAGAAAAAGCAGCTAAAGAAATTTATAGGGTTTTAAAAAAGGATAGTATTGCTTATATAGTTCTTAGAAGCACAAAAGATTATCGTTATTTAAACAATAAAAAAATTTCAAAATATGAAGCATTGATCAAAGAGAACGGTATTCAAAGATCTGCTTTTGAAGAAAATGGAATGAAAATGTATTTTTTTGATAAAGATGAGATAAAAAGGGTGTTTAATATGTTTAAAATATGCGAAATTAATCATATGGAAATGTCTTTGGAAAATAATTCTATTTGTAATCATAGCTATATTATCGTTTTAAGGAAATGATATTTTGTTATAATTTTTGCAATTTTTTACAAGGACTTAAAATGAATACTCAAGAAAAATGGCACGAAATGCATTCTCAAAAAAGACATCAACCGCGCTATCCTGGCAGTGATTTGGTTGCTTTTGTTTTAAAAAATTTTAAGAAAAATGATCATATTTTAGATCTAGGTTGCGGGGGGGGCGACACGTGAAATTTTTAGCTGAGAATGGTTTTATCACTTACGGCGTGGATTATTCCGCTAATGGTATTAAAGCAACGCAAGAATTGCTAGATTTGTATAAACTAAAAGCAGAATTAAAAATCGCAAGTGTTGATGATATTCCTTATGAAGATGAAAAATTTGATGGTGTGATTTGTTATGGTGTGCTTTATTATAATTCTAAAGAAGTTATAGAAAAAGCGGCTAAAGAAATTTATAGGGTTTTAAAAAAAGATGGTATCGCTTATATGGTCGTAAGAAATACGAACGATTATCGTTATTTGAACAATGAAAAAATTTCAAAATATGAAGTGTTTATTGATGAAAAGGATATTTCAAAATCTGCTTCTAAAGAAAATGGGATGAAAATGTATTTTTTTGATAAAGATGAGGTAAGAAGAATATTTTGCGATTTTGGACAAATTGAAATCAATTCTATAAAAATAAGCTATGCTAATGATAGTTTTGCGGATGAAAATTTTTTAGTGATTTTAAGGAAGTAGTTGATGGATTTAGATGAAAAACTTAAAAAAAATGAAAGGTTGGAAAACAAGCGTTCATATTACATTAGTGAGTACATTATTCGTGTTTTAATCATACAAAAATTTATCCTTTTGCCATTAGCTGAAAAAACTAATATTAAACCCAATCAAGTTACTATTACTGCAGGTATTTTCGCTTTTTTATCTCTTGTGGCACTTTATAATCATTATGCAATTTTAGCTGGAATTTTATATCTTATCTATCATTTTTTAGACAATATCGATGGTATGCTTGCAAGGTATAAAAATTTATCCAGTAAATTGGGACATTTGTTAGATAATATAGTTGATATTTTATCTTTTAATGGAGCTTTTATAGTGGCGTATCTAGCTTATCAAGTTTCGATTTTTTCTATTTTTTTTGTGATTTTTGCTATGAATTTACACGCGGTAATTTGTTCCCAAATCATCGTTAAAAAGCTTAGAACTTTAAAGACAGTTAAAAGATATGGAGTGAAGAAATTTTTTCTTGATAGAGGATTTATTTTAGGGATTGATCCAACTTTGTTATCTATTTTGATTATTTTATCTTTTATTACTGAATGTTTTACTTTCTTTTTTTATTTGATTGGTTTAATATATTTATTTGATTTGCTTTATCGTAGTATAGAATTATACAGAAATTTAAAGGAGAATGATGTTTAGGGATACAAATTATTGGAGTGCCTTTTATGCTAAAAATCAAGAACCCTTCGAGCATTCTTTATTTGCTGCTTTTTGCTTGAAATATTTAAAAAAAGATTTTTCTATTTTAGAGCTCGGTTGCGGTAATGGTAGAGATGCTTTATTTTTTTCACAAAAAGGTTGTAAGGTTAAGGCTTTGGATTTATGTGAAGATGAAATCAGATTTTTAAATGAGAGCTATAAAAGTGAGAATTTAGAATTTTCTTGTGCTGATTTTTGCAATTTTTTAGACGATAAAAGATATGATGGAATCTATTCTCGTTTTACTTTGCATAGCATAAGAAAAGATCAGCAAGACAATCTTTTTAAAAATATCCCACAACTTTTAAAGAAAAAAGGAGTGCTTTGCATAGAAGTAAGAGGAAAGAAAAATTCTCTTTTTGGTAAGGGCAAGAGAGTAGCTAACGGCTTTGGAGGGGGGGGGGATTGTTTTATTTTTGAAGAGCACTTTCGTCGTTTTTTAGATTTTGATGAGCTAAAACAATGTGTAAAAGACCTTGGTTTAAAAATTTTATATGCGAAGGAAGATAGAGGTTTTGCACCCTTTAAAAATGAAAATGACTATTTTATACGCTTAATAGCCCAGAACAATTAATGTAAATTTCAGGATCCTCATCCTTTGAAATTTTCAAATAATAATAACCCTTAGAATCCATTAATGATGAAGAATAAGAAAACTCTTCATCATTTTTTACATAAATTCTTTCTTTAACTATCATTTGAGGTTTTAAAGCTTTTAATTTCTTATAAAACTCATAATCTTCTTTGGTAAAAATCATTTTAACCAGACAAAAATTTTCAGCTTTTGTATTTACTTTCTTTAATTCTTGTTTTAAAGAACTTTGAATTAAAAGTTGTAAATAATCAATGTCGTAAGAATGATACACTAATACATCACGCCAACCTCCGACACGGGTTGCGATTTCTATAAGTGAGACTTTATATTCTTTTTTATTGTTGCAAAATAAATTTTCAAGCTTTATCTCTATATGTGAAGCTCCAAATTGAATTTTAAAAGCATCCAATGTATGTATAATTGTTCTTGTAATAGCTTGATTTTCTTCTTTGGAAATTCTAGCAGGAACTAAATGTTGCGTCTCTAAAAAGTCATCTGCAAATTCACCCTCTCTTAAATATTCTTCCGTGATAGCTACGATTTGGTGTTTACCATGAGAGCTTATCGTTTCTACGCTAAATTGTCTTCCTTTTAGAACTTCTTCAGCTAAAACGATTTTATTGTAAGATAGATCTTTAGCTTCATGATAACGCTTTTTTAAATTCTCTTTATCAAATACTTTTACAACTCCTCTTCCAGCACTTCTATCACTTGGTTTTATAATAATAGGAAATTGAGTAATTTGCTCTAAATCTTTTTCATCTTTGAGTATAAAATATTTAGCATGATTGATATTATATTTTTCAAACACTTTTTTCATTAAGCTTTTATCGGTAGTATTTTTAGCACATTCGTAAGAATTAGTTCCAAGATTGAGTTTTTCTCCGATATAACATGCTGTTAAATTTCCAAGTTCTGTAGCAGCAGTAGCAACGCCTACTATATTAAATTTTATAGCTAATTCTAGAATTTTTTCTTTATCTGCAATAGAAATAGGGTGAAAATAATTTGCTAAGTCTTTACAAAAACAATTTTCATTATAATCAAAAACATGGGCGATGAAATCTTTTTTTACGCTTAGAACTAAATCTGCTTGTAAATCACCACCACCGATAATAAAAAAATGTTTGTTTTTCATAGATTCTCTATAAGATATTTTATTTTAATTATAGCAAAATATTAATAAAATAAAAATATAGACGATATTTTTGAAATATTTTTTTAAGGAAAGTGATGAAATTTTGTAAAAAATGTGTGATGCCAGATACTAAACCTGATTTACATTTTGATGAAGAAGGGGTTTGCGATGCTTGTCGTTCTCAGGAAAGTAAAAATGAAGAAATTAATTGGCAAGAAAGAGAAAAAGAATTTTTAGAACTCATTAAAAAATATAAAAGACATCCTATTTATGATTGTGTAATAGGAGTTAGCGGGGGTAAAGACTCTACTTTTCAAGTGATTAAGATGCTTGAGTTCGGACTTAACCCTTTGTGTGTTTGTTTTGAGCCAAGCGTTCCTACTAAAATAGGGCGTAAAAATTTAAAAAATCTTAATAATTTAGGTGTTGATCTTATCCATATTAAAAGAAATCCAAAAATTTATAAAAAGCTTGCAAGAGAGGCTTTTGTAAGAACGGGAGATAATGAATGGCAAAACCATTTGGGAATTTTTACTTCTGTGCCGAGAATTGCTGTAAATTTTGATATTCCTTTGATTATATGGGGGGAAAGTCCGCAAATCGAATACGGTGGCCCTGCAAGCTCTAAAGATAAAAATATCTTAGGAAGAGAATGGCTTGAGGAGTTTGGAGGACTTTTAGGCAATCGAATTGCCGATATGATAGGAGTGGATGGTATAAAGGAAAAAGATTTATATTTTTACACTTATCCAAGTGATGAAGAACTTAAAAGAGTTGGTGTTACAGGACTATTCTTAGGATATTATTTTAAATGGGATTATAAAAATAATCTTGCAATTTCTCAAAAAAATGGCTTTAGAATAAGCATTAAGCCGGTTGAAACCACTTATGAAAATTTTGAAAATTTGGATTGTTATTCTAATCACGTGCATGATTATTTAAAATACTGTAAATATGGCTTTGGAAGAGCAACGGATAATGCGTGTTTGGATATTCGCTTAGGGTATATTACCAGAGAAGAGGGAGTAAGACTTGTGCAAAAATACGATGGAAAACCACCTAAAAAAGCCATTAAAAAATACCTAGAATTTAGCGGCTTTAGTGAAGAAGAATTTCAAAAAATTGTAGATTCTTTTACCAATAAAAAAATTTTTAAACGCAATGAAAAGGGTGAGTTTTTAAGGGATTGCGATGGCTCTTTGATTAGAAAAGAAGAGTATGTTTTAAAATGATAGGTGTGATTGATTATAAGGCTGGAAATTTAAATTCAGTCTTAAAGGCTTTGGAAAAAATAGGAGCCAAAAGTTTTTTAATCCAAAAAAAAGAAGATTTTTCTAAGGCGCAAAAACTTGTTTTGCCAGGTGTTGGATCTTTTAAAGATGCGATGACGCATTTAGAAAAAATGGAACTTATAGAACCTTTAAAAGAAGAAGTTTTGCAAGTAAAAAAGCCTATCTTAGGAATTTGTCTTGGTATGCAACTTTTTTTAGAAAAAGGTTATGAGGGTGGAATTTGTAATGGTTTTGGTTTTTTAGAAGGTGAAGTTATTCCTTTTGAAAAAACTAATTTAAAAATTCCTCATATGGGATGGAATGATTTAGAAATTTTAAAGAACGAGCCTTTATATCAAGATATTCCCTTGAAAAATGATTTTTATTTTGTGCATTCTTTTTATGTTAAATGTGATGAAAAATTTATTAGCGCAAAAGCACAATATGGCTATAAATTTACAGCTAGCATCCAAAAGGATAATATTTTTGGAGTGCAGTTTCATCCTGAAAAAAGTCAAAATTTGGGCTTAAAACTTTTAGAGAATTTTACAAGGCTTTAAAAATGTTAAAAACTAGAATTATTCCTTGTGTATTGCTAAAAAATGCACAACTAGTGAAAAGTATAGGATTTAAAGATTTTCGCACTATTGGTCATCTAATTCCAACGATGCGAATTTATAATGCACGCAATGTTGATGAGCTGATTATTTTAGATATTGACGCTTCTAAAAATGGACAAATAGATTTTGAAAGCTTAGAAGATCTCGCTAAAGAATGTTTTATGCCTTTAACAATAGGAGGTGGGATTAAAACTCTTGAAAATATACAAGATATTTTAAATCTTGGAGCGGATAAAATCGCTATTAATTCTAAAGCTTTAGAGGATCCTAGTTTTATCACTAAAGCGGCTAATCGTTTTGGATCGCAATGTATCGTTTGCTCTATCGATGTTAAAAGAAAAGACGGTCAGTTTTTTGTTTATAGTAAAGAAAAATTATTAGACATTAATCCTTTAGAACTTGCTTTAGAATATGAAAGACAAGGTGCAGGTGAGATTTTACTTACTTCGGTAGATTTTGAAGGAAAGGCTCAAGGGTATGATTTAGAACTTTTAAATCTTTTTAAAGACAAACTCAAAATGCCACTTATTATCAATGGAGGATTAGGAAAACCAAGTGATGCAAGTAAAGCCTTAAATATGGGTGCAGATGCTCTAGCAGGCGCTTATATCTTTCACTTTTCTCAATATACTCCAAAAGATATTAAAGAGGAATTGGCTAGACAAGGTTTTGCTGTAAGGAGTGCTTAAAAATTTAAATGAAATTTTTATCCTTAAGGGTGTATTTATAATACATTCTATCTCTAATAATTGAGAGAATTATTTAATTTTATATATATTGTTTCTTTATTTTCTTTTTCAATTTCAAAATCATTTTTAAGATAAAGTTTTAAAGCCTTGTCATTGTTTTTAAAGACGTACGCTTTTAGTGTTTTTACTTTTAGAATTTCAAAGGCATATTTTTTAACTTCATCCATTAAAATTTGCCCTACGCCTTTTAAATTAGGCTTTGCATAAAGCCCGAAATAACAACTTTCTTTTTTGATATTTACAAGATCGATCACACCTATAGCCTCTTTATCTTTAAACACTAAAAAATATTTTTTACTCTTATCTTGTTTTAAACTATAGATAAAATTCTTATGTTCTTTAATATCAAAGTTTTTAGTGTGCATAAATTCATTAACTTTTTTATCGTTTCTCCATTGCCAAACTAGGGTGATTTCTTGCTCGTTAAGCTCTATGAAATTTTTTAACTCAATCAAATTTATACTCCACCTCATAACCTTTTTTAGCGAGCCAATCAGCTGTTGGCCTTTGATTTTCAACATAGCAAATAGCTTTAAATTTAGCCTTTAAAAGTAATGCTTCATTGATTAAAGAGCTTGCACTGATGATGAGTTTTTCACTTTCGTTCATCAGTTTAGCGATATTGTCACAATCGATAAAAAGCTTTATATTGGGATTTTCTTTGGCTAAAATTTTAAGTTTTTTAAGGTTTTTATTTGAAGAGCTTGTGGCGATGGCTATTTTTTTATTGCTTGGAAGATCGCTTGCGATTTTTAAAGAAAGATTTTTTATATCTGTTCCACCTAAACAAATGAAAAAATCCCATACTTTCTCTCTTTTTTCCTTAGCTTCGATATAAAACTCATCCCTAATTAAAGCGTAGGAAAATCCGCATCTAAGCTCACACTTAAAAGGAACCAAGCCTTCATAATCACTCGCTTTTGCACAGGCATTGACATTGAGTAAAATATCGCAATGATGAGGATTTATGGTGTCATCAAAGCTTAAAATTTTAATTCCAGTTTCGAGTTTGATCAATTTTTCATCATCAGCTGTAATTTCATAATGATCAATCACAAGCAAATCAAATTTATGCTCTTTAATAAGGTGGATAAGTTCATAAATACTAGCACTTTGCAATTCAAAAACAGGATAAAGAATTTCATCGATCAAAGAGCCCTCTAAAGGCAAACAAGCAAAGCTTACATCTTCGTATTGTTTTGCTAAAACTAGATCGCGCTTGATATGCCCAAAGCCTATTTGAGTTGAACTATCACTTCTAAATAAAACTTTCATAATTTACCCTATAAAGTATCTTTGCAAATTCCAAATCTTGAGGCGTATCAATATCGCAAACCAAATTTCTTGGTAATAAAAATACACTAGAATGTGGTCTAAACATAAAATCATTTTCAAGCCAAGCTTTGCTAGTACCAAAATAAAAAGCTCCCGCATCATGGTAAGCTTTAGTAAGATCTTGAGAGCGGCTTTGGTAGTATTTTTCATCAAACATATAAACTTGTTTTTTTTCATCCAAATAAAAAGCTCTTTGTATAGGATAGTCAAATTCACAAGCGCTAAATAAAAATTGGCTTTTATTTTGTATAAAATTTTCAAAGGCTTGTTTTAAGATATCAGCGCTGATAAGCGGTGCTGTAGCATAAAGACAACAGACATGATCATAATTTTGCCCTTGTTTTTGCAAAATTTGTATCACATCTTGTATCACAGCAGTGCTTGAAGCATAATCATCGCTTAAATGAGCGGATCTTTTAAAGGGTATTTTTGAGCCAAATTTTAAAGCTGTTTCGATAATCTCTTCATCATCACTTGAAACGATAACTTCATCAAAAATTTGCGAATTTAAAGCACTTTCTATACTATAAGAGATCAAAGGTTTTCCTAAAAAATCTATGATATTTTTTCTAGGAATTCTTTTTGACCCTCCGCGTGCAGGTATAATGCAAAGATTTTTCATATTTTACTACTTTTATTTTTTGTTTTATTTTACCAAATTTTAAGTATAATCATCTTTAAAATATCGAAAGGTTATCAATGCTTGTCAATAAAACTTATGAAATTTCTTCTTGTGATGATGTAGAGCTTAATATTAAAAGAACTTCAAAACTAGAATATCGCATAACTTATGATGATGAAAAAGAAATGAGAGCTATAGTTTTTATTGCGTA
>NZ_JACHTP010000027.1:0-20714 GCF_020135855.1 Campylobacter sp. B0100352/1 | reverse complement strand
CCCCAATTTAAAAGTTTATCTTTAAAAATAATTTATATTATTATTAAAAATAATTGTAATTATAATAAATTATAATTGAAATTATCAAATTAAAATTTTTTATTATTATGGATAAATAAATTTTATTATTTTTTTGAAAGTGGTTTAATAGTGGATGTATTTTTTTAAATCTTCTAGCATTTTTTTAGCCATCAATTCATAGCCTTTTATAGTTAAATGAACATCTTTTAAAGAAAGTTTTTGTTCGATCCATTTATTTTTACCTCCTGTATCTTGCATAAATTTATACATGTCAAAAATAAAGGTTTTTTCTTCTTTTGCAACTTCATAAAGTGCTTTTCTTATGGTAAAAAAATTAGGTGCTAGTTCATAAGTTTGATTTTTTTTGTAGGTTACAATAGGAGGTGATATCAGCATAATGATAGCATTTTTATTGTAACTTTTAAGCGTTTTAATCCAATGCTTGAGATTATTTTTAAAAGTTTGTTTTTCAAAGCCTTGAAAAAGTGCGTCATTTGATCCATAAGCAAGTATAATGAGATCGCTATTTAAAAGTTTTAATTCATTTTTAACCACTAAAGGATTCCAAGAAAGCCAAATATCGCTTTTGGCGCCATTTATAGCGATGGTATCTAAAAAATTGTTATTGTTTTTATTGGTTATGAAATATCCGCCAAGCTCGGCATTTTTTTGCAAAGCTGTAATTTCCAAAGGAAAGGTTAATTCAAGTTTTTTATAAGACCACTTGTTATTTTTAAAAGAGCGTAGGTAGAAATTTTTACCCCTTGCGTCTTTGATATTGAAGGCATTGCTATTGTGTTCAGCTTTAAATAAAAAACCTACTTCGAATTTTTTTTTGTTTAAGGTTGTATCGATGTTGATTTTTGCATTTTTATCTTTAGCCTTTGCTATGATACCACCTAATGGGAAATTTAGTTTTGCATTTTTTGGATTTTTAGAATTTAAAATTTCAAAATTTTTATAAGAGTATTTAAGATTTAAATTTTGCTGATATTTAGGTTGAAGAGCATGAGCAAATCCTATAGAGTTTGATTTTATAAGATATCCTCTAAGCACTCTTGGAAAAAAGTCAGCTGCGATGTGAGAGTCGCCAAAAATTCTAATGCCTATATTGTTTTCACTTTTTAATTTTTTTTCAATTTTTTTCAAATCTTTTTTGGGAACATAGCTTGTTAGCGCGGAGTGATTTTTGCTTTGTATAAGAATTTTATCTATAAGATCATTGGTAGATCCAAATAAATTGGTAAATAAAAATAAAAATAAAAATAATTTTATTTTATTTGCTGACATTTTGATCCTTGATAATTAAGTGTTTTAATAAAAGTTTAGACATAATTTTAGCGCCACTCATTGTAAAATGAATGCCATCATCAGTTCTTACTTTTATGGTTTTATTGTTTTCATTTTTAATATAAGTAGAATATCGATCATTGAAACTAAAAGATGATTTTGTATCGATAAAAATTTCTTTATTTTTAAGAACTTCTTGACGATAAATTTCATTTAAAATTTGAATTTTATCATTAAGACTATCTTTTTTTACCGGTGGGACTTCAAACCATAAAATTTTAACCTTATATTTTTGAGCTATTTGTATGATTTCATCCACTCTAGCCGTGTAAATTTCTTTCCAAGCTGGGGTGCCAAAACGAAGATAATTTTTACCTTTTCTAATATCCCAAGGATCATTTGGACCTAACAGCACGACAAGGTATTTGATATTTGAATTTGTTAAAAATGCATTTTCTATGGTTTTTGCCCAATTGAAATAGGATTTGTAAGAAAGTCCCGTGTTTTGTTTGCTTAGATCTTCTGTTTTTATGCCTAGATTGCTTAAATTTTTATTAAGATTCATTGCAACTCCTTGCATCAAGGAATCACCCATAAATAAAAATTCTTTACTCGGATCGACTATTAATTTTGTATCATCATCGGTTAAAATAGTTGTGTTTTGTTCTTCAAAAGAGCTTAAATTTTGCTCTTGTTGGGGTTGCTCTTTTGTTTCTGGATTGTTGCTAAGATTTGTATCTTCTTCGCTAATATCTTTTATAACTTGATAATTAGCATAGGCAACCTTAGGGGTATTTTCTGTGCTTAAAACGGTATGAATTTGTTCTAATTTTGTTTTTAATTTGTTACCTTCTTTTAAAATGGTATTTTGCGGATAAAAGCTAAAGTGATATCTTTGTTCTATATATGAACTGATGCTTTGATTCATAACAATTACGACTAAAACAAATACTGTTATTAAAATAAATAAAAATTTAGCAACTTTCATTAAAAACTCGAATAAATAAAATTAGGAATACCATCAGGCATAAACGTAAATATCAATAATAAAATAAAAGTGATAATAAAAGGTTTTAATAAAAAAGGCGTTAAATCTAAAATTTTTACACAATAAGCTCTAAAATTGATAAATAAAGGATAGATAAGAAAAATAACGGCAAAACTTGTAAGAATGTAAATATCTTGATAACTCGGTATATGTGAAAAATTATTATAACATGCTTTAAAATATTCCATAGCATCATCTAAGCTTTTATTGTAATAAAAGAAAATCCAAGTAAAACATACAAACTGAAAGGTTAAAAATCTTCCAAGTGCTGGAATTTTTTGCAAATTTATTTTTGTTAAAGCAAGTATATGTAAAAAGGCAACGCCTATGCCGTGTAGCAAACCCCAAATTAAAAATGTTAAAGTATTGCCATGCCATATTCCAGAAAGTATAAAAGCAATAAGGAGATTTAAAATAGTTCTTGCTTTACCTTTTTTGTTACCACCTAAAGGGATATAAATATAATCCCTTATGAAAGTTGAAAGGCTTATATGCCATCTTGACCAAAATTCTTTGAGATTTTTAGATAAATAAGGCATGTTAAAATTTGGCGGAAGATTAAAACCTAGCATGAGAGCAAAAGCACATACTAAATCAATATAGCCGCTAAAATCGCAATAAATTTGTATAGCGTAAGCATAAATAGCACTTAAAAGTTGTATAAAATTATAAGATTGTGGAAAATCAAGAATGTGTTCAGCATAATTTCCTAGATAATTAGCTATAAGTACTTTTTTTACGATTCCAAAAATCAATAAAGTAATAATTAAATTTTCATTTTTAAATTCTCTTTTACGATGACTTTGTTCAAAGAAAAAAGAACTCCGCATAATTGGACCTGAAAGGAGGGTAGGAAAAAAAGATAAAAATAGGGCTAAATTTAAAAAGCTTTCTAAACGGCGTTTTTTATAGACTTCTAAAAGATAAGTGATTGAAGCAAAGGTATAAAAACTAATCCCCATAGGAAATAAAACATCCAAATCAATAAAATCAAGACCAAAAAATTCCATCATAGAATCAAAACTTGCTTTAAGGCTTGAAAAATATTTGAAAAAGCATAAATTTAAAATAACAAAGGCGATACAAGTCATAAAAACATAGCGTTTTTTTCGGACAAAAATCAGTAAGGAAAAATAATGTATAAAAAAAGTATATACAAATAAAATTAAAGCAAAATAGGGGTTGATTAAAAAATAAATCAGATAAGAAAAGGTTAAAATTAAAATATTTTGTATTTTGTAATTGTCATAAAATAACCAATAGATGGCAAAAAATGCCATCATTAAAATACTAAATTCTAAAGAAAAATAAGTCATATTAAGTTTGGTTTTTAATAAAAACTATTTTTTAAGAGCAATACTTTTAATATATTGATCTGCTAAATACAAGCCATTGCCACTTTCGCCAATGAGTTTGATTTTATCCACTATACCACGGAAAAGCGCTTCTTCTTCGTGCTGTTCGCTTACATACCATTGTAGGAAATTAAAAGTAGAATAGTCTTTATTGGCAAGCATATGTTCTACTAGCTCATTGATTGATTTTGTAATGCTTTGTTCATGGGCGTATGTTTTTTCAAACACATCAAGCAAAGAGCTGAAATTTTGTTCGGGTTGTTTTACTTCTTTAAGTTCAACGTGAGAATCGGTTTCATTAAGATAAGTGATGAGTTTTTTTGCGTGTTCACTTTCTTCGCTAGCATGGGCAAACAAAAACGCTCCCGCACCATCAAAACTATTTTCATAGCACCAAGAACTCATACTCAAATACAAATTAGCCGCATACATTTCTTTATTGACTTGCTCATTAAGCAATCTTACTACTTCTTTTGAAAGCATCAAATCTCCTTATTTATATATTTTTTTAAATATATCTAAATTAAGTAAAAATTTGGTAAAAAATAAACTAATAAATTTATTTTAAATGAAAATTTTATATTTTTAATAAAAAACAATTTTAAAAATTTAAGAAATGTTTTGATAAAATTTTTAGTTTTTCAAGGTGAAATTCTATGGCAAAAAAAAGACTTTCTTTATCAAGACTTAGCGTTCCTATTTTTTGGGATTTATTTTTTAGATTTTTAAGTATTATTGCTAATACTGCTATGGTGTCTCATTATTCTAATGATTTAGTTGGAGCCATGGGGGCTGGTAATGAGATTATCGATTTATTTATCACCGTTTTTAGTTTTTTAAGTGTGGGATGCAGTGTTGTTGTTGCTCAAGCGATCGGAGCAAAAGATACTATATTAGCTAGAAAAGTTATCCATCAAAGTTTGTTTTTAAATTTGCTTGTCGGTTTGGTTTGCGGGAGTTTTATTTTATGGCAAAGTGAACTTTTGCTCAATCTCTTAAATATACCTAAAGAATTACTCAAAGACAGTCAAATTTATCTTGATATGCTTGCTATCTGCCTTGTTTTTGATGCAGTTGGCTTGATACTTTCAGCGATTATTAGAGTTTATAATATAGCCTATTGGGTTATGATGGTGGGCATTATGATGAATTTAATTATCGTCGTTGGAAATTTTTACGTGCTTCATTTTACAGAGCTAGAACTTTTTGGAGTGGGGATTAGTAATATCATAGCAAGGATTGTTGCTATAATCGCTATGTTTTTAATCGTAACTTATAAGCTTAAAATTCATTTGAAAATAAAAGAAATGCTTAGCTTTGAAAAAGAGGTGCTAAAAAAAGTTTTTAGCATAGGAGGTTTTTCTGCGGGAGAAAATCTCATTTGGATCAGTCAATATATCATTAGTTTTAGCTTTGTTGCTAGTCTTGGAAAAGAAAATCTTAGTGTCCAAACGATTTATTTTCAATTATCTTTATTGATTATGATGGTGGGAATTGCCATGAGTGTAGCTAATGAGATCATCGTGGGAAAGTTAGTCGGTGCAAAATATGAAAATATAGCTTATAAACATACTTGGAAGGCACTTTATTTTAGTGTTATGGTTACGATTGTAGTGGTGTTGTGCCATTATTTTTTAAAAAATGTTACCATGAATCTTTTAGATTTGGAAGAAGAACTTAGAGAAATTATGCTTCCTTTATTTACTCTTTCTATTTTTCTTGAAATTTCAAGAACTTTTAATATAGTAATGGTTAATGCTTTAAGGGCGAGTGGAGATGCTAGATTTCCATTTTTTAGTGGTATGGTATTTATGTTAGGGGTTTCTTTGCCTGTGGGATATATACTTTGTTTTCATTATAATCTTGGAATTTTGGGAATTTGGATAGGTTATTGTGCGGATGAATCTTTAAGAGGGCTTGTTAATGCCTATAGATGGAAGAGTAAAAGATGGCAAGGAAAAGCTGTAGTATAAAGGAATTTTCTTGGAAGGATTGGATATTTTTTTATCAAAAAAAATCCATTAAAAATGTATATTTAAGGTTAAATGAAAAAGGTGAATTTCATTTAAGTTTGCCTTATTATTATACTTTAGAAGATATTGAAAAATTTTTAATCAAGCATGAGGATTGGATTAAAAAAACGTGGCTTAATTTTAAAAATAAGGTTAATGAAGCGGATCAAGTTTATTTTTTAGGTAAAAAATATCGATTGGTTTTAAAAGAAAATCTCTTTAAAACAAAAATTTTAAAAAATGAAATTTATACTCCTTCAAAATTGGAATTTGAGTCGTTTTTAAGGAAAAATTCAAAAATTATTTTTCTTTTTTATCTTAAAAAATGGACTCAAAAAACTAAGCTTAGTTATACACATTTAAGTGTTAAGAAAATGAAAACGCGTTGGGGCTCTTGCAATCATAAAAAAGGTTATATTAATTTAAATTTAAAGCTTTTGGAAAAAAGCTTAAAGGCTATAGAATACGTTATTTTGCATGAAATAACACATTTGAAATACCCTAATCATGGTCAAGATTTTTATAATTTTTTGGCATTTTATATGGAGGATTTTAGAGAAAGGGAAAAAGAATTTAAACTTTATAAATAAGATTGATTTTTTTTGTTATAATTTTTTACATTTGAAGGATTGAAATTGATTTTGGAATTTGAATTTGAATATTTTGGGAATAATGATTATTTTGCTTATCTTTTAAATTTTTATGCTAAGGATTATAAATACAGCTTAAATCAAAAAGAAGATAAAATTTTATTGCAAATTGAGGGTAATGAAAATGAATTGTCTGCTTTTTGTGAAAATCTAAAAGGCATAAGCAATAGTGTTTTTTTGAAAAAATTTGATGTAAGATCAGCTGAAAAATTAAATGATTATAATCAAGATTTTAAACATTGCGAAAAGTTTTCTTATCTTACTCATTTAAATTCTAGTGCCTATGTAGAAAAAAAAGAACTCTTAAATAATGAATGGGGTGTGTTTTGCGAGAATGAAATTTCATTGGATGGATTTTATTTTGAAAAAATAGATCAAGTTAATTTTGATGCATTTTTACAAAAAGCCTTTGAAAAATTAGTCAATAAAGAAGAAATTTATCTAAAAAACCATAAAGGAAATTATAAAATCAGTCTTTTTGATGAGAAATTTGAATGTGATTTTTTAATACCTTGTGATATAAAATCTATACAGATGATTTTTGTTTGTTCGCAAGAAAATTTAAAACTTCTTGCGAGTTTGGAAAAGCCTTTAATTAAATTAAGATTAAATGCTATATTTAGAAAAAAATATAATTTAAATTTCAATGAATTTAAACTAATGTTAGCGCAAGATCTCTTTACGTTTGCTTTATGTTGCGAGCTTTATAAGCAAGATTTTTCTTTTTTAAGTGTTGTAAAAACTGAAGAAAAAAAGCAAGATTTTGAAGTGATGAATTGTGATGAAAAAGTTGTAATTTTGCAAGGCTTAGAATTTATAAATTATAAAGCAAGAGAGCTTATTTTGTCTAAAGAAGATAAAAATATGGCAAGAATTTCTTATATACTAAGCAGTTTTAAGCAAGAAGTTTTTCTTTTGGAATTGAGCAAAGAATATGAAGATATTTTGCTTGTTAATAAGGAGTTAAATTTATTAAAACTTGATTTGCCTAAAAGTTTTAAAAAGCTTTATGAAGAAATTGAAAAAGATGAGATTGGAGCTAAGCTTTTAGCTAATTTTTCAAAAGAATTTCCACTTTTAAATGAAGATTTTACTTTAAAAAATAATTTTTATTCTTTATTTTGTATTTTGGGTAGAATTTTAAATTTAGATGAAGAATTTTATAAAGCTGGAGAAAAACTTTTAAAAATAGCCGATGAAACTAAAATGCCTCGCGGAGTTAAGATAGATTATCGTTTAAAAGAAGATAAAAGCTTTGATTATACAAGAACTTTACGATCTGCTATGAGTTTTATGCTTGCTGGAGTTGATAGCACTAATATCGCTTATGGGGCTGTGGAGAGTTTGAGTTATTTTTTACGTGATGTGTATGATGAATTAAGATCAAAAAATCAAGCTAAAATAGCTGTAGTCAGTGGATCTTTGTTTGAGCATAAGTCTTTACTTAGAAATACTTTAAAACATTTAAAAGATTGTAAATTAAGCGATGCACCACTTAGGATTTAAAATCAAAATTTCGGGCTTAGTCCAAGGTGTGGGATTTCGCCCTTTTGTGTATGAATTAGCCTTAAAACTTCAACTTTTAGGAGAAGTTAAAAATGATGGTTTTGGAGTGGAAATTTTACTTTATTGTTCTCATAAAAAATGTCTTGAATTTATAGAGCAGTTAAAAAGCAATCCTCCACCTCTTGCAAGAATAGACAAAATCGAACTTTTAGAATGTGATTTAAAAGCTTATAATGATTTTTGCATTACCCCTTCAAAACAAAGTTTAAGAACAACTCCTATGTTGAGTGATTTTGCACTTTGCAAAGAATGCAAAAATGAATTTTACGATCCAAATAACAAGCGTTTTCATTATCCTTTTATCACTTGTACGCATTGTGGGCCTCGTTTTAGCATCATAAAAAATTTACCTTATGATAGAGTTAATACTACAATGGATAAATTTAAAATGTGTGATTTTTGCGAGAAAGAATATAAAAATCCTTCAAATCGTCGTTTTCATGCTCAACCTATTAGTTGTTTTGAATGTAAAATTTCAGTGCATCTAAAAAATAGACAAGGTGAAATTTTATTTACAGATGAAAATGCTTTTATAGAATGTGCAAAACTTTTAAAACAAGGAAATATCCTTGCTATTAAAGGAATGGGTGGTTTTCATTTAATGTGCGATGCCTTTAATGAAAAAGCCTTAGAAGAATTAAGAATAAGAAAAAATCGCCCTAAAAAACCCTTTGCTTTAATGTGCAAGGATATTAAAGATGTCAAGGAACTTGCATTTTTAAATAATGAAGAAGAAAGATTGATCAGCGGATCATTAGCGCCTATTGTAATATTAAAAGCGAAAAAAAACTTTGCTTTGATTGCACCTGATATTGATAAATTAGGCATTATGCTTGCTTATACTCCTTTGCATCTTTTGATTTTTGAGTATTTTAAAGGCATTCTTGTAGCCACAAGTGCAAATTTAAGTGGCGAAAGTATTATTAAAGATGAGGATAATTTAAGATCTAAACTCGGTAAAGTTTTTGATTATTATTTGGATTATGATAGAGAAATTTTTAACTCAAGTGATGATAGTATTGCTCAATTAATCGGCAATCAAGCTATGTTTTTACGTACTTCAAGAGGCTTAAATCCCTACTATATAGAAACAAATTTAAAATCCGATCAAACTTATCTAGCTTTAGGTTCGGAACTTAAAAACCAATTTGTGATTTTTTATCAAAATAAAATTTTAATCTCTCCTTATATAGGAGATTTAAAAAGTGTTGATGTCTATGAAAGATTTTCAAAACTTTTGGATTTTTTTAAAAAAAGTTATGATTTGAAATTTGATGCCGTACTTTGCGATAAACACCCGCATTTTTTATATGCAAAAGATTTTAAACAAACCTTTAAAATTCAGCATCATTATGCGCATTTTTGTGCAGCTTATTTTGAATATCAAGAAAAATTTATCAAAGATGAAAAGGCTTTAGGGTTTGTTTGGGATGGAACGGGTTATGGTGATGATGGTAGTATTTGGGGTGGGGAAGTTTTTGTGGCTAATTTAAAAGAGTATGAAAGAATTGCTCATTTTGATGATTTTAAATTAATCAATGCGGATATAAAAAATATATATAATTTAGCCTTAAGTGTGATTTGGCACTATAATTTAGAAGATCTAGCTCAAGATTTTTTAGCTAAAATTCCAAAAGTCAAGCTTGAAAATCTTAAAAAAATTTATGCAAATTCTACCCTTAAAACCAGTTCTTTAGGACGCATTATCGATGCTTTTGGTGCTATGGTTTTTGATTTGGATCAAAGTTCTTATGAAGCACAAATTGGTCTTATGTGTGAAAGTTTTTATCAAAAAGATTTGAATTTTTCCTATAGACTTTATGTTGAAAATGGAAAAATTAATTTTAAAGAATTGATTTTAGGGGCTTTAAGGGATGAAAAAAACAAAGCCATTACAGGTATGCTTAATGGTTTAGCTGATTTTATTATAAATTATAGTCAAAATTATGATTTTAAAATATTGCTTAGTGGCGGGGTTTTTCAAAATAAAACCTTACTTGAAATTCTAAAAGCTAAAAAATTAGACTTTTTTGTGCCTTTAAAATATCCTTGCAATGACAGTTCTATAGCTTTAGGGCAAATGATACATTTTTTAAATAAAAATTAACCCAAAAACTCATTAAATTTTAATACTTTTAAGGATACAATGGAATAATTATTTATTTAAGGAATAAAAATGTGTAAAGATTGTGGTTGTTCTATAAATTCTAAAGAAAATTCTTTTCATCATGAAAATCCAAGTTTAAAAGAAAGTAAAACAGTAGAGGTGATTTCTAAAATCTTAAGTAAAAACGATGAACAGGCTTTGCATAATAGAAATCATTTCAATGAAGCGCATACTCTTTGTATCAATTTAATGAGTTCTCCAGGAAGCGGCAAGACTACTCTTTTAGAAAGCACAATCAAGGCTTTAAAAGATGAAATTAAAATTGCTGTGATTGAGGGAGATTTAGAAACCAATAATGACGCACAAAGAATTAAAAATGTTGGCGCTAAGGCTTATCAAATCACCACTGGGCAAAGTTGTCATTTGGATGCTTTTATGGTGCATGATGCCTTGCATCACTTAGCGATTAATGATGTGGATTTGCTTTTTATAGAAAATGTGGGTAATTTAGTTTGCCCTGCAAGTTATGATTTGGGTGAGCATTTAAATGTTGTTTTGCTTTCAGTGACTGAAGGGAGTGATAAGCCACAAAAATATCCGGTTATGTTTAAAAAAGCTGATGTGGTGCTGATTAGTAAAGCGGATTTAGCACATCATTTTGATTTTGATATTAAAGAAGCAAGCAAGTTGATTAAAGAATTAAATCCAAGAGCGGATATCATAGTTTTAGATGCTAAAAATGGAAGTAATATGGAACTTTGGTATAAGTTTTTAAGATTAAAAAAGGAGCTTTTTTAATGTGTTTATCTATTCCATCTGAAATTTTAGAAATTGATGAATTAAATAATGCTACCGTGCAAACCTTAGGCGTTAAAAGAAAAGTTAATTTAGATTTGATTGATGAGCCTTTGCAAAAAGGGGATTTTGTTTTGATCCATGTAGGCGTTGCTATGGAAAAAATCGATAAAGAATCTGCCCTAGAAAGTATAAAAACTTATCAAGAAATTGTAGAAAAAATGAATAATGGAGAAATTAATACCGATGAAGGGGATTTGGGTTTAAATGAATTTAATCGATGAATTTAGAGACAAACAAAGCATTTTAGCCTTAAAAAAATTAATAGAAAAAGAGATTAAAAACCCTATTAATATTATGGAAATTTGTGGTGGACATACGCATAGTATTATGAAATATGCCTTGCCTTCTATTTTGCCTAAAGAAATTAATTTTATCCATGGTCCAGGTTGCCCTGTATGTGTTATGCCTAGAAATCGTATTGATATTGCTATAAAATTAGCTTCCATGAAGGATAATATTTTTTGTACTTTAGGAGATCTTTTAAGGGTGCCAGGGAGTGATTTTTCTTTGATTGATTTAAGGGCAAAAGGAGCGGATGTTAGAGCGCTTTATTCTCCGCTTGAAATTTTAGAAATTGCTAAAGAAAATCCAAATAAAAATATCATTTTTTTTGCCATAGGTTTTGAGACAACAACCCCTATGAGTGCTCTTTTGCTTGAAAAAGTGATAGAGTTAAATTTAAAGAATGTTTTTTTTCATATCAATCATATCACTGTTCCAGCACCTATTGAAGCGATTATGGATGATGAAAATGTGCAAATCAATGCTTTTTTAGGGCCTTCTCATGTGAGTGTGATAACAGGTTTTGAAATTTATAAACCTATAGCGACTAAGTTTAAAACCCCTATAGCAGTGAGTGGCTTTGAGCCAGTGGATATTATGGAGAGTGTTTTAAATATAGTAAAACAAATCAATAAAGGAACTTTTGAGGTATATAATCAGTATAAAAGAGCCGTGAGTGAAAAAGGCAATATTAAAGCACAAAATTTGGTTACAAAATATTTTGAACCTTGCGATTTTGAATTTCGCGGCCTAGGAATTATTAAAAATGGTGGATTAAGATTAAGGGAAGAATTTAGCGATTTTGATGCAAATAAGCGATTTGATTGTGCAGTGTCAAGTAAAAATGAAAGTAAAGCTTGTATTTGTGGTCAAATTTTAAGAGGTTTGGCTAAGCCTTATGATTGTAAAGTTTTTGGCAAGGCTTGTACCCCAAGAAGTCCTATAGGTAGCTGTATGGTTTCAGGAGAAGGAGCGTGTGCGGCTTATTATAAATATTCAAAGGTAAATGCATGAAAAATATTTCTTTAGCCCATGGTGGTGGCGGAGAAGAAATGAATGAGCTTTTGGGTGGAATTTTTAAAATTTTTAACAATGATATTTTAAATGCGGCAAATGATGCTGCAATTTTAGGAAATTTAGCCCTTAGCACAGATTCTTTTGTTTTAAATCCTATATTTTTAGATGATGAAATAAATATTGGCAAACTTTGTGTTTGTGGTTCTATCAATGATGTTTTGATGGTTGGAGCTAAACCAAAATACCTTAGTTTAGCTTTTATTTTAGAAGAAGGTTTTGAAATAGAAAAACTCAATAAAATTTTACAAAGCATACAAAAAGAGTGTTCTAAAGCTGGAGTTTTAGTTGTGTGTGGTGATACTAAAGTGGTGCCAAAAGGCAAGGGTGATGAAATTTACATCAACACAACAGCTTTAGGAGAAATCCTTGATAAAAAAGAAACTAAAAATATAAAAGCAGGGCTTAGTGTGTTGGTTTCTGGAGATATAGGCAGGCATGGCGCGAGCGTTTTGATACAAAGAAATCATTTAGAAGCTAATATTAAAAGCGATTGTAAGATTTTAAATGAAGAAGTTTTAGAGCTTTTGGAAAATAATGTAAAAGTTGTAGCTATGCGTGATGCAACTAGAGGGGGCTTGAGTGCGGTTTTAAATGAATGGGCAAAACAAAGTGGAAATGATTTTTTAATTTTTGAAGAAAAAATTATCATACAAGATGAGGTGTTAGGACTTTGTGAGCTTTTTGGTTATGAGGCGTATGAACTCGCAAATGAAGGCACTTTTGTTCTTTGTGTGGAAAAAGAAGATGAGAAAAAAGCCTTGGAGATTTTAAGAAAATATAATAAAAATGCAAATATCATAGGGGAAGTTTTAGAAGAAAAAGCCTCTCGTGTGATTTTGCAAAATTCTTTTGGAGCTAAGCGTTTTTTAGAGACTCCAAAAGGTGAGCTTTTACCGAGAATTTGCTGATGCATGAACTTAGCATAGTGGAATCTTTAATCGATCTTTGTGAAGAAAATGCTTTAGCTAATAATGCTAAAGATATACAAGAAATTTATGTCAATATCGGGCGTTTAAGCGGAGTTGAGGTAGATCTTTTTAAGCGTTGTTTTGAAACATTTAAGGAAAATTCACAATTTTGTAAAAATGCAAAACTTTTGATAGAGATCGCCCCACTTGAAATTTTATGTTTAAAATGTGATCAAAAAAGCATTTTAAAAGAAAATATTTTTAAGTGTCCGCATTGCTCGAGTTTGGATTATAAGATCACACAAGGTGAAGATTTGCATTTGATGCGATTAGTAATGCAGTGATTATGTTTTCATGATTCTTCCAAGTTCTAATAAATTTGAAATTAAAAATTCTTTTTTGGCTAACTTAGAATTGGTTTTTAACTCATATTCACTTTTAAGCAATAAAGCAAAAATATTTTTATATTGCTCTATTTTGATACTAAAGGCTTGTTGGCTTAATTTTTGGGCGATTAAAGGAGGAGGCGAGTAGCCTAGTAATTCTTTTAAATCCACTTTTCCATAAATTTTTGCATAAATGGCGATTTTAAAAAGACGATAAAAACTAGCACTTAGATAATTAAGCAATGCAATTTCATTATAGCTTTCTATGATTTTTTCAAGCTCATTTTTAAAATCTAGCCTTTTTAAAATCAATTCAAAAAAGCTTTCAAAATTTCCAGAACTAAGGCTATAGCAGTATTGCTCTATATCTTTTTCACTTACACTTAAATTAGCAAATTTATTTAATTCACTCGCTGCTAGATATAGATTTTCATTAAAATTTGTAAATAGCATAAACAAGGCATTTTGAGTGATTTCTATATTAAGTTCTTTTGCTTTCATTGCTAAAAGTTCTATGCCTTCTTTTGCATTATTAGGTTGAAAAAATCGCGTAAAATTATTTGTAAAAATTTTTTCTATATCACTTTGTTTGGAATTTTCATCATAAAGTTCTAAAAGAAAAAAATTATTTTGATTATTGTGGCAGAGTTCGACTAGAATTTTTAATTCTTTTGCGGGAATTTTTTTATTGATTTTTAATTCTAAAAGCTTGTTGTTGCTAAAAAGAGAACCTCCGCTTAAAAAATCACTGGCTTGATTAAAATGATATTCTTCAAAAAATAATTTTAAAGTTTCATCATAAGTCCATTTTTTCTTAATAAAATTGGCATATAATTCTATTTGGAAATTATCAGCTCCATATAAAAAGAAAAAATTAGGAAAATTATTTTTTAAAAGCAGTGTTTGCAAGTCTTTTCTATACATTTTTTACCTCAAGCAACAATTTTTCCATAAATTTTAGCCATGACAATATCTGCTTCTATAATTTGAATTTCAACCCTTTGCAAAAGATTAGCACGGGTATCGTAAAGGATAATATCTGCTCCTTTAATTTCATCATCAAGTTTAGCAATACACACCCCTTCATTTTGAATGATTAAAGCTTGAAAGCATTTTCCTATATTTTTTAAAGCCCATCTTGCAAATTTTCTATCCATAAAATCAAAAGCAACTTTATCGGCTTCTCTTTCAAGGGTGCTAAGGCTTTCGCAAGTGCTTTGTATGTTTAAAAGCAGATAATTAAAAAGCTTTTCATCTTTTTTTTGTTTGGCTTTTAATAAACGATGTAAAATAAGATCAGAATATCTTCTAATCGGACTTGTAAAATGAGAATACTTGTCAAACCCTAAGCCAAAATGGCCTTGATTTTCACTAGAATATTCTGCTTTTTTTTGCGCTTTAATGATGAGCTTATCAACTTCTGCTCTTAAATTTAACTCATCTGCTAAAGCTTGGATATCGCGTATGAGTTCTGGAAGATTGGGTTTTAATTTAACATCAATGCCAAGTTCGATTAATTCATTAAGAAGTTTATCGATTTTTTTGGCATCAGCACTTAAATGGTTTCTAAAAATTCCCACATCTTCTAAAATTTTTGCTGCTGCTTTATTAGCTAAAAGCATACAATCTTCGATTAGATTGTGAGAAAAAGTATCCTTTTCTATAAAAGTGCTTTCAAGGCTTAAATTTTTATCCAAAACCATTCTTAATTCTTCGGTTCGAAATTCAAAAGCATTTTTAAGGCGTTTTTTTCTTAAAATTTGTGTGATTTCAAAAAGTTTATAAAGCCAATTGTGTTCTTTTAAATCAGGTTTTTTTGATAAAATTTCATCCACTTCATCATAATTAAAACGGCGTTTAGAATTAATAATCGCTTCAAAAAGTTCTTCTTTAACAACTTCATTTTTTTCATTTAAAACGATTTTAAAACAATACGCTAGGCGATCTTCATAGGGTTTTAAAGAGCAAATGTTTTCACTTAAAGCACGAGGTAGCATTGGAATGGCAATGTGTGGAAAGTATATTGAAAATCCACGATTTCTAGCTTCTTTATCTATAGCACTATAAGCATAGACGTATTCGCTAACGTCTGCAATGGCCACATAAATTTCTCGCTTTTTATCATCAAAATAAATAGCATCGTCAAAATCTTTAGCGTGTATAGGGTCTATGGTGCAAAATGGTAAAGATCTTAAATCAATTCTATTTTCATACATGCTCGCATCAACGCTATTACCATTGGCTAGGGATTCTTTGATGCAAGTATCGCTAAATTCGCTATTTTTATTAAAAAGAGCAAGAGAAATTTTCTCATCCACATTTTCATCATCAATATGCCCTAAAACTTCTATAATATTGTTATTTTCATTTTCTATTTTTAGCACTGTCCCTAAGGGTAGAGCTTTTAATGATTTTTGTGAAGCTTTTAAAGCAAGGCTTAAGCCTGTTTTGATATTCATTCCAAGTACGGCTTCTCCGTATCTTTTGGTGATGACTATTGAAGTTTCATTAGCACGTTTTAGTACTAAAACAACTTTAGCGCTAGGTCGTTTTCTCTTTAAAGGGAGGAGTTTAACAGCGACGATATCTTTGTAATTAGCACCTTTTAAGTTTTTATTTTCGATGAGTAAATCTTTTTTAAAACCCTCATCAAAGCATTCTAAAAATCCTGTTCCCTTGCTTGAAATATCAAGAACTCCAAAAGCAAAGCCATTGTTGAGGTAAAATTTATTTTTATATTCTTTAATGATTTGATTTGCTAGAAGTTCTCTGATGATTTGTTTGTATTCATTATTAACTTGATTGATATTTATTCCGTAATTTAGGCTGTTTAAAAATTCTTTCATTGATATACTTTTGTAAGTTTTTAAGAAATTTTACATAAAGTTTATAAAAAAAATATGAATTTTAGACTTTAATTGTTATAATACTTGCCATTGATATTTTAAAATACGGGATAAATAAATGAATAATCTTTTTATCAAAGTCTGTCAAGTAAAATGTGATTTGAAAAAAAATAATTTTTACAAAAATACTTCATTATAAGATTTTATTTTGCTTAAGAAAAAAATAACACAAATACAAAGATTTTTGATTATAGCTATACTTTTTTTATTGTGTATAGCTTTGGCTTTAGGAATTTTATTAAAATATCAAGAACTTAAAAATACTACAAATCATTTTGCTAAAAATAACAACGATCGACAAGAAAATTTGATTTTACTAGAGGATAACAATCAAAATAAAATAGAAATGTTTGAAGATTTTCATGATCAAGATAAAAATAAAAGTTTAGCTATTTTAGAGCAAGAGGCGCAAAAAATCGATAATGATATCAATTTAACAAAAATGATCGAACAAAATGTAAGCCTTGAAAAAAATAGCACTTTAGAGAGCAATTTGAGTTTAAATAATGATAATAATTTAAGTTTAAAAAACACAACTATTTTAGAAAATAATTCAAGTCTTATTGAGCAAAATTTAAGTACCCAAACGATACAAAAAAAAGACAAACATCTTCCAAAACTTGCTATTATTATCGATGATATGGCAAGTGCGAGTCAGGTAAGAAATCTTAAAGCTTTAAATTTAAAACTCAATCCTTCTTTTTTCCCACCTGATAAAAATCATCCAAATACTCCAAAATTAGCTTCTAATTTTAATTTTTATATGGTGCATTTGCCTTTGGCTGCTATTCATTACAATAAACCAGAGCTTGATACCTTAAATCCAAGTGATAGCGAAGAAAGAATTTTTAAAAAAATCGCACAGATTAAAAAAGATTTTAAAAATTTAAAATATATCAATAACCACACCGGAAGTTTATTTACAAGCAATGAAAAGGCTATGAAAAATCTTTATGAGGCTTTAAAAAGTCAGAATTTACTTTTTGTGGATTCTAAAACTATAGGAAATTCTAAGGCTTTAAAAGCATCCAAAGAAACAGCTATGGTTTATATACAAAGAGATATTTTTTTAGATAATGAAGATAATGTAGCTTATGTTAAAAAACAGCTTTTAAGCGCTGTAAGATTGGCACGGAAAAAAGGATTTGCTATCGCAATTGGTCATCCAAGAAAAAATACCTTAAAAGCTTTAGAGGAGAGTAAAGATTTACTTGCTAAGGTGGAGTTAGTATATTTGAGTGAAATTTATGGAAAGTAAAATTTTAAGCGATGATTTTTTAGACCTTTTTAAAGACTTAAAAAAACCTCCAAAAAAACTTTACTATAAAGGAAATTTAGAGCTTTTAAGGAAGCGTAAAATTGCCATCATTGGCTCAAGAAAAATGAGTGTTTATACAAAAAACTGCGTTTTTTCTTTGGCAAATATGCTTAAAAATTCAGGAATTTGTGTTGTAAGCGGTGGGGCTTTGGGAGTTGATATCAGTGCAAGTATCGCTGCTATGCCTTATACGATAGGAATTTTTGCAAATGGTTTGAATCAAATTTATCCAAAAAGCAATGAAAAAATTATCAAACAAATGTATCAAGAAGCCTTAGCTTTAAGTGAATATGAAGAAAATTATATCCCTAAAAAATATGATTTTTTGCTTAGAAATCGTTTGATTATCGCTTTAAGTGAAGCTGTAGTTGTTGCTCAAGCTGATATGAGTAGTGGCTCTATGCAAAGTGCTAAACTTGCTTTAGAATTAAAAAAACCTTTATACGTTTTACCTCATAGGATTAATGAAAGTAGCGGGACGAATTTACTTTTGAAAGAGAAAAAAGCGGAATTAATTTATGATTTTAAAGAATTTGTTGGCCAGTTTGCAAAAGTGTGCGAAGATAAGCAAGATGAATTTTTGGATTTTTGTAAAAAAGGTGTCAGCGTCGATGAGGCTTTAGCGCTTTATGGTGAAAAAGTCTATGAATATGAACTTGAGGGTAAAATTTCTATCGAGGGTTTATTGATAAGAGTTTTAAAATGAGAGCGTTGGCATTAGATGTGGGTTTAAAGCGCATTGGAGTGGCACTTTGTATCGATAAAATAGCACTTCCACTTGATGCTGTTATAAGAAAAAATCGCAATCAAGCCGCTACAGAAATAAAAAAAATCTTACAAGAATATGATATTTCTTTATTGATTGTGGGTATTCCAAAAGGAGGTTCAAGTGAAGATGAAATGCAAAGACGCATCCAACATTTTGTTTCTTTGCTTGAATTTGAAAAAGAAGTGATTTATGTAGATGAAAGTGGAACAAGCAAAGAGGCTTTGAAATTTCAAAGGGCTAATACTCGAAAAAAAGATGGAAAATTGGATTCTTTGGCGGCTTTTATTATGATAAGGGATTATTTTGCTCTCTAAAATCAAAACTCTTTATACAGAAAAAGAATTTGTTCAAATTTTAAATTCTTTTGAAAAGGAAAAAAATATTTGTGTCTTTTTAAATTCTTTAAGGTGTGATGCTAAAGAATTAGAAAATGATTTTTTAAAAGCTCATCTAAAATGGAAAAAAATCAATGAATATTGTTATTTGTTTGAAGCTAAGGATAAAAATATTTTAAGTTCTATGAAAGCTTTTAATGAATTTAAATTTTACATACAAAATTATTCCTCTTATTTATGTGCTTTAAATTTGGACGCAAAAGCGGGAGAAAGTGTTTTAGATATGTGTGCCGCTCCAGGTGGCAAAAGCATTAATCTAGCTAATTTTATGCAAAATACAGGTTATTTAGCTTGTAATGAAATCAGCAAGGATCGTTTTTTTGTTTTGCAAAAAAATCTTCAAAATTATGGAGTAAATGCAAAATGCTTTATGAAAGATGGTAAAACAATAGGAAAATTATGCCCTTTAAAATTTGATAAAATTTTACTTGATGCCCCGTGCTCGACTTTTGCAAAAATGGGTTTTGATTTAGAAAAAAGTTATAAAGAAATAAAAAATATAGCTAAAACGCAAAAAAAGCTCTTGCATTCTGCATTAAAGGCTTTAAAAGTGGGCGGAGAGCTTGTTTATAGTACATGTACATTTACCAAAGAAGAAAATGAAGAAGTCATAGAAAATGCCTTAAAAAGCGAATTTAAACTTGAAATTTTAGATATCAATTTAGAGCATGTTATAGCAAAAGATGCGCGAAGTGAGTCTTTTCAAGAAATTTCAAAATGCAAGAGAATTATTCCAAATTCAGATTATGATGGATTTTTTATAGCTAAACTTAGAAAATTATCTTAAACCCTAGTTTGTCCTATGAGATTATTTAATCTATCCATTATAGAACCAACAAAAGAATTGATACTTTCACTACTTGCTTTCCAGCCATTAGCTTTTGCTTGATTAAACTGATTATCAAACCAAGCTCCACCATAACCTATGTGATTTTGCCATTTAATTCCTTTTTCCATTGCATAAATATCTGCGTCAAACCAACCATCTTGTGCATAGCCTTTTAATAAACTTGCAAAATCAACCTTGCCTGTCATAATGTCGTCTAAGGAAGCTAATGATCCATCAAAGCTTTCTTTAGCCATAGCTTCTCTAAAAGATTGGATTATGGGGTTAATTTTAGTATCACCACCTGCTAAAACTTCTCCGCCAGAAGCTTTTAAAAAACTCATAAATAAGTCTTCTTTAGTATAAGTTCCATCTTCATTTTTTGGATAAAATGACATATCAGGATTAAAAGTATCTCTTGCACTATCTTGATCTAAATTTTGAGTTTGCATGCTCTGAGGAGTAAAATCTAATGGCTGTAATCCTAAGCTAATACTTGCAATCGTTCCCAATTGTTCCATTTCATCGTATTGTTCTTGGGTGTTGTAATAATTTGTTATGGTTTGCGTATCTAATCTTTCAAGTGAAGCAAAATCTTTATTTGTGTCAGATACACTATATCCTTTAGGCAAACTATTTAAATCTGCTTCACTAAAACTTGTTTTATTGGTATCGTTAAAAGTATGATTTATGATTTGATTAAATTGATTATAGTATTGTTTAATAGTATTTGCCATATCTATATTATCATAATATTTATTCACACCTAGACATTCTTTTGTTTTTGTATCATAAAAGTTATTCTCAGCCACTCTCTCTATCTCATCTAAAGTAGATTTATGTATCTTAAAATCTTTTGGTAATCCTGCAGCCTCATTAAAGTCTTCTCCCATATAACCCTCTTTATCTACACTATAACCATAGGCTGTATTAGTAGAAG
>NZ_JACHTP010000026.1:0-25317 GCF_020135855.1 Campylobacter sp. B0100352/1 | reverse complement strand
AAAAATAAAAAAGCATAATTTTTCATCTAAGATTGAATTTGATTATTTTTGAAAGGTATTTTTGTATTTTTCAAATAAATTTAAAATTCAAGAAAAATAATCCCAAGCAACTTTGATGATGGTTATACCCACTACGATTAAAAATAGACTTAGCTTATTTTTTGATAAAATTTGTTAAAATTGCATAAAATTAACTTTAGAAAGAAATTTTTATGGATAATTATGAATTTAGCGAACTACTAAAAACTCTTAAAAATAAAGTAGGCAATATAGCCTCTATCATCAAACCACAAAGCATTCAAGAAAGGCTTAAGGAAATTGAAGAGCTAGAAAATTCTCCTTCTTTTTGGAACGATGTTAAACAAGCTGGAATTATCGGAAAAGAAAAAACTAAAATTGCAAATTTATTAAAAAAATACGAAGAAGCTTTATCTGCCGTTGATGATGCAAGCGAACTTTTTGATTTAGCTAATGCAGAAAACGATATGCAAACCTTAGAAGCTTTATTTAATGATGCACCAAAGCTTGAAGATACGATAACAAGCCTTGAAATTTCCATGCTTTTAAGTGGAGAAAATGATAGCAAAAACGCAATTGTTTCCATTCATCCAGGAGCAGGTGGAACAGAAAGCAATGACTGGGCAAGTATGCTTTATAGAATGTATTTAAGATTTTGCGAAAGGGAAGGATTTAAGGTTGAAACTCTTGACTTTCAAGAAGGCGATGAAGCAGGACTTAAAGACGTAAGCTTTTTGGTTAAAGGTGATAATGCTTATGGTTATTTAAAGGCTGAAAATGGAATTCATCGCTTAGTAAGAACTTCTCCTTTTGATAGTGCCGGACGTCGTCATACAAGCTTTTCAAGTGTTATGGTAAGTCCTGAACTTGATGATGACATAGAGATTGAAATCGAAGAAAAAGATATCAGGATTGATTATTATCGTGCTAGTGGTGCAGGCGGACAGCACGTCAATAAAACAGAATCAGCCGTTAGAATCACACATTTTCCAACAGGAATAGTCGTGCAATGCCAAAACGATAGAAGCCAACATAAAAACAAAGCAACCGCTTTTAAAATGCTAAAATCTCGCCTTTATGAGCTTGAACTCATGAAACAACAAGATAGTGCAAATTCTGGCGAAAAAAGCGAGATAGGCTGGGGACATCAAATCCGCTCTTACGTGCTTTTTCCTTATCAGCAAGTCAAAGACAATCGCAGCGGAGAAGCTTTTTCTCAAGTAGATAATATCTTAGATGGAGATATCAAAAAAATGATTGAAGGCGTTTTGATCGCTTTAAAAGCAGAGTGATTTTATTCGAATAAATTTTTATGCAAAATCTCCTCTAAAATCACCGTAGCATAAGAGCCTTTTTGTAAGAAAAATTCTATACAAAAATGTGCTTTTTGCTCTTCGTATCGCCACTTAACATCCTCCAAATACCCCCACATAAAGCGTCTTGAACCTTGCATTTTAGTTTTAAACTCCCAAGCATCTTTGAAAATTTCATTCTCTAAATTTAAAGCCAAGCCTTCTTTAGCTTCATACGCTTTTGCACCTATTAAAAGTCCCATAGCGCTAATATCTCTTGCCTTAAAACGCTTAATCTCACTTTCTAAATCTTCGCATAAAAAACATTTTCCAAAAGGATAGTGCCCTAAAACCTCACCTTTTAAGAGCTTGAAAAAATGATCTTGTTTTTTTAAGCTCTTAACTTCTTCTTTGGAGATATGATAAATTTGCATAAGCTCTTTTTCGCTAAATTCTTTTGAAAAATGCGATAATTCCACTCTTTTACTCAAATAACGATTAAAAAGTTCGCTTTGAAAAGCTGAAATTAAAAATTCTTTCATTTTGACATTTTTCATTTTTTTGCCACGTAAAATTTCAAGTCCTTCTTTATAATTATCTCCAAATTTACCAAAACGCTGATATCCAAAATAATTAGCAAAACCTTGTTTATCTAAGTTAATAATAGCCTGTTCAAGTTTTAAAGCATCACTTGGTAAAACTTTTTTCAAGCGGATAAAAAAAGAATTGCCTTTTAAATGCCCTATTCTTAATTTATTTTCATGGGTAAAAGTTTCTAAAATTTTTAATTTTGGATGAGAAAAATTGTTTAAAGTATATTCAAATTTTTTAGGCATAGAAATATACTGAAAGGTTGATCCTTGCTTATCCTTAAGTCCAGCATAACCAAAATCGCGTATTTTTACCCCGCTAACTTCACTTAAAATTCTTAAAGCTTCGTTGGTACTTAAATCTTTTTTGTTAATGTGTAAAATGAGATGCTCACCTTTGCCATTAAATTCGTACAAAGCTTTTTCACGCACCACAAAATCATCACTATTTTTGCTAAAATACGCATTAATAGGAGCGTGTTTTAAACTATATAAAGGCTTAAAAATGGTGTTCTCTTCCATTAAATTCATACTTTCCTTTCACTGCTTTTCCAAAGATATTTAATTTCACACGATGTTTTTTTGCAATTTGTTCTATCTTAAAACGTTGCATTTCATCAAAAGCAAATAAAATTTCATATTCTTCTCCACTATAAAGAGTATAATCATCTAAATTTTTTAACCATTCAATGCCACATTTATTTTTTGCTAAAAGTCTCGATAAGTCTTTACTCAAGCCATCTGAAATATCCATAGCACAAGAAATAAAAGGAGTAATTTCATAAAAAAAATCTTGTCTTAATTTAGGTTTTATAAAACGATGGTTTAAATTTAATTTACCACCATTTTGCAAAATTTCAAGTCCTTTTAAACTCTCTCCCAAATTTCCCGTATAAGCTAGCAAATGTCCTTTTTTTAAGCCTTTTCTAAACACAGTTTTTTCTCTAATCTTAGAGATAATAGTAACGCTGATATCGATTTTATGATTATAAATCGTATCGCCGCCTATGATTTTTATACCGAATTTTTTTGCTGTTTTTAAAAAACCTTTTTGTAAAGTTTTGATTTCTTCATTGCTTAAATTAGGTAAAGCAAGTCCTAAAAGTGCGTATTTTGGCTCAGCATTCATCACAATAGCATCAGAAATATTTACCAGCATTGCCTTAGTAGCAATTTGCTCCAAAGTAAGCCATTCTCTTTTAAAATGCACATTTTCAAAAAATAAATCTTTACTATAACACCATTGATCAACAATAGCACCATCATCGCCATTTTTTTCATTTAAAAAAGCATGAATTATAAAATCTTCTTTATTCATAAAAAAATTTTATGAAATTTCTTTTTAAATTCTATTAAATTTTAATTTTTTTTTATATAATATTTATCCTAAAGATATCAAGGAAAAAATTATGAGAAATTTAGAACTTAGACTTTTTAGATTTGATAAAAATAAAGATTATGAGAGTTATTATAAACCTTATGTTTATAGCAACTATGAAAATTTTGCCACTCTTTATGATTTACTTTTACAAGTGCAAGATGATGATATTTATTTCGAATTTGAAAAAAATGAGAATTCTCATATAGTTGTTAATAAACAAATTTTACCTCTTAATACCCCTTTGGAAGAGTTGATTAAAAAGCATGATTTTAATCTTATTATTGAACCGCTAAGTACAAAAAGATCGATAAAAGACTTGATCATCAATAAGGATGATTTTTTAAGCAAATACAAATACCTTGCTCCATTTGGCAACGAAGAAGATAAAAAATTTTATGAAAAATACGACTATCTATATTATGCCAATGAAATTTTAGAATTTCTTCCTGAGTATATGGGAGATGCTTTATTTTACCTTGCGTTTGAAATGATCAAAAAATATCCAGATAAAAAAGTGGAAATTTTAAAAGCGATTTCTGATCCTGAAAAAGGAATCTTTTATCATATTAATGGCACTAATGAAAAAGTAGAAAATGTGATTGAAAATTTAAAAAAAGAAATTTTAAATTTAGGACTTTTTGATGAAGATTTATTGCATTTTAATTTACCTAAAAATAGTGCTTTTGAAAATGAAATAAAAGAACTTGGGCAAGTCAAGCATGATTTTAGCAATTTCAATATAGCTTTTTATGGTTTTAAGCCTTGTGATAATTTAAGATCAAAAATCAAAGCAAAATTTATTTCATACGAAAATTCTGATAAAAATAATGGCTTTGATCTTTTAAAACTCAATAGCGAACTTAGCTATAAAATGGCGGCAAAAATTCTTTTAGATGCTTATGATAGCGGGAGCGATTTTTTAGTTGTAAAAAATCCTAAAGATTTTTATATGTTTGATACTTGTGCTAAAAAACTTATGAGTATAAGCAATAGAGATTTTAAAGATTTTTACATTTTAAGCCATTTAGAATTTTTATCTTTAATTCAAGGTATTAAAAACCCGTCTTTGCAAAATCATGAATTAAAAGTAACCTTGATATGAAAATTTCTTTAGAATGTAAAGATATCATTATAGAAAGAGCTTTGGCTCTTTTTTTAAAAGAACACTTAGTGATGAAAAAAGATTGTGATTTTATCATTAGTGATGAAAAAATTCCCTCAAGCAAACCTTTATTTCTTATAGCTGCTAATTCTCCTTTTTTGAGTGTGCCTTTTAGCAAGGAAGCTTTGTTTAAATCTTTAAATGATTTTGACAATGCCTTAAAAACAACCGCTCAAAAACTCGCGGATGAAAAAAGAAAAATTTTAGAAGCAAAAATTGACTCCATAGCAGAAGAATTTAGAAAAGATTATCAAACAAAAATAGATCTTGCCATTAGCGAACTTAAAGATAAACTTGTTAAAGCTTTGATACATGAGTGAAGATTTTATTCGTGTAAAAGATTTTTTAAAAGAATATCAAAAAATCTCAGATTCAAAAAATAAAAAAAATCAAACAATAAAAATTTATACCTTTATAGAAAGTGGGCAATACAAAGGAAAAAAACTTCTTTTGCCTTCACTTGAAAAAACAAGAAGCACTAAAAGTATAGTAAAAGCTTGTGTTTTTAATGTCATAAGACAAAATTTAAGAAATAAAATTTTTATAGAAGCTTTTGGAGGAAGTGCTTTGATGGCGGCTGAAGCTTTAAGCAATTTTGCCTTAAAATCTTATGCGATCGAGCTTGATAAGAATGCTTATAAAATCGCGATTCAAAATTCTAAAATCGATCAAAATTTAAATGTGATACAAGGAAATACTTTTGAAATTTTACCTCAGCTGATCGAAAAATTAACTCAAGAAAATATTCCTATTTTTCTTTATCTTGATCCACCTTTTGATATCAGAAAAGGTTTTGAAAAAATTTATGAAGACATTGAAAATCTTTTAAAAAATCTTAACCGAAAAAATATAGAAAAAATCATTTTTGAACATCATTCTAAAATAGAACTCCCACAAAACATAGAAGAATTTCAAAAAAACAAATCCAAAAAATTTGGTCTAACCACTCTTAGTTTTTACGAAAACACTCTTTAAAATTAAACTCTTAAAATTGGAACACTTTTTGCTTTATTTCTATGTAATAACATAGATTAAAGGAATAATCCATGAGAGTTTTAATGCTTTTTTTACTCTTTATGACAAATATTTTTGCAATACAAATCAAGGATGTAGCAAACACTGTAGGTGTTAGAGATAATCAACTTATAGGTTATGGACTTGTGGTTGGTCTTAATGGTAGTGGAGATGGTACAAGTTCTAAATTTACTCTACAATCAGTATCCAATCTTTTACAAGGTATGAATATCAAAGTAGATCCAGCAGATATCAAATCAAAAAATACAGCCGCCGTAATGGTAACAGCAAAACTTCCAGCTTTTGCCAAAAGTGGAGATAAGCTTGATATTACAGTATCTTCTTTAGGGGATGCAAAATCTTTACAAGGTGGAACGCTTTTGCTCACTGCACTTCGTGGAATTGACGGAGAAATTTATGCAATCGCACAAGGATCAATTTCAACCGGAGGACTCACAGCTAGACCAGGTGGCGCAGGTAGCCATTCTACAGCAGCAACTGTGATGGGCGGAGCTAATGTAGAAAGAGAAATTCCACAAAATTTCAGCCAAAACAATGATTTAACTTTAAGTTTAAAAGTAGCTGATTTTCAAACTGCTAGCAATATAGAAAGAGTGTTAAATAATGTTTTTGGAGAAGATGTTGCTAAAGCGATTGACTCACGCACTATAAAACTTAAAAAGCCAGAAGATCTTTCAAATGTAGATTTTATGGCAAGAGTTTTAAATCAAGATATAGCTTATACTCCAGAAAGCAAAGTGATTATCGATGAAAGAACAGGAACGGTGATCGCAGGTGTTGATGTAGAGGTTGAACCTGTATTGATCACTCATAAAGATATCACAATCAAAATTGATCCTAACAATAACACCACCCCAAATCAAAATGAAATTGATATGAAAGATGGTGGTTTTATAGATCCTAGTTCAAATACTTTAAGGATCAATAACACAAAAAGCACGGTTGCAAATATCGCAAGAATGCTTAATAAACTTGGAGCAACTCCAAATGATATTATAGCCATCATGGAAAATTTAAAACGTGCAGGCGCAATTACAGCTGATTTGGAGATTATATAATGAAAGTGGATAATTTTTTAAATACATTCAATATGGATAATGTTTTATTAAATAAAGCGTCAAGAAGTCTAGAAAGTCGTATCAAAATAAATGATAATGATATAGTCACTAAAACCAAAGAAGATGAGGCTTTAAAAGAACAAACCGACGCTTTTGAAGCGTTTTTTTTAAAACAAGTTTTAGACGTGTCTTTAAAATCTCAAAATTCACTTTTTGGAAAAGATGCGAGTGATGAAATTTATTCATCTATGTATAATGACACCATCAGTAAGGCTTTAAGCGGTGGTATGGGTTTTTCAAAATTATTATACGATTTTTTAAAAGAAAGGGGTTAAGTTTTTTAATTTTTAGCCGATATAGTCTGTAGAGGATTATTAATAAAAAATTTCAAGGAGGCAGAAATGATAAATCCTATACAGCAAGGCTACGTGGCAAGTTCCACATTAAACACAGTTCAGACAAATAAAGAAACTAAAACAAACGATACTCAAAAAACAGAGAATGATAAAGCTGCAAAAATTGCAGAACAAATTAAAAATGGCACTTATAAAATCGATACAAGAGCCACAGCTGCTGCTATAGCTGATTCTTTAATTTAAAAAATTTTCTCTCTTTTTTTGAGTAAAAAAAGGAGAGAAAATGCTAAAAAAACATCTTGATGAGGTCAATGCTATCTTAGAAAAATTAATAGCATTGACCCAAGAAGACATTGAAAATATAAAAGTTGCAAAACACGATACTGTTGCACCTAGTGTTGAAGAAAAAAATAAACTGATTTCTGAATTTACAACAGCTAAAAAACAACTCGATGCTGCTTTGGTAGCTTTAAACAATAGCTCCACTAAAGGACTTAGCGAACTACTTGATGAAGAGGATAAAGAAAAATTAGATTTATTGAAAAAAAATCTTCAAACTCTTCATTCTGCTAACAAAGAATACGCCAAATTTGTACTTATCATCAAAGATTTCTTTGATGGTTTAGTCAATAAAATGTTTAATCTTAATGATGGAACGAATAATGCTTATGGTGATAAAAAGACTACACCAGAGTCAATTTTTAAGATTAACGTGTAAGGAATAAGAATATGGGTATTTTTGGAACTTTATATACCGGAGTTACAGGCTTAAAGGCAAGTGAAGTGCAAATTGCAACTACCAGTAATAACATCTCTAACGCAAACGCAACTTTTTATACTCGACAAAGAGTTGTGCAAACAACCAATGGTTATGTTTCATCTAATGGAGTTCAAGTAGGTACAGGTACAGCTATAGAAAGTATTGTTCGTTTGCATGATGAATATTCTTATTTTAAATTAAAAGGAGCTTCAACCCAACTAGAATACACTAAATATATGGCCTCAACCTTACAAGAAATATCAGAACGTTTTCCAGATTTGCAAAATACAGGGATTTTACAAGATTTAGAAAATTACAATAAAGCTTGGAATGATTTTGCATCCAATCCAAATGAAAATGCTACGAAAGTAGCCCTTGTAAAGGCTTCACAAACATTAACAGAAAGCATTAATAATACCTTTTCAACCTTAGATAAAATTCAAAAGAAAATCAATAACGATATCAAATCAACCGTAGATGAAATCAATAGAATCGGTGAAGAAATTGCAACAATAAATAAGCAAATTTATGGTCAAGAAGCTCTTCCAACCGAACACGCAAACGAATTAAGAGATAGAAGAGATGAACTTGAACTCACCCTTTCAAAACTCGTAAGTGCCGTAGCCAGTAAAAATGAAATCAATCAAGATAATCGCTTAGACACAACCATAAATGATCCAGGACATCAATATAATCTTAGCATCGAAGGATTTAGCATAGTTGATGGGATCAATTTTCATCCACTAAAACTTGATTATGATGATAAAAATAAATCTTATAGTATTTATTATGAAACCGCAGATGAAAAAGTAAGAGATCTAACTGGTAAAATTTCAGGAGGACAATTAGGTGCTCAGCTTGATTTACGCGGTAGAAATTACGATAAAAGCAAAGGAAAATATAGCGATGGAATCATACAAGGCTATATGGATTCTTTAGATACTTTTGCCAAAACAATGATCAATGAAACTAACAATCTTTACGCTAGTTCTGCAAAAAGCCCTGTAACTTCTGATTATCTTTCAGGACTTCAAGGCAATATCCCTTTAATGAATTACGATAGAACTATACAACCAGGAAGTTTTGATATCGTCCTTTATGATGAAAAAGGGGATAAAAAAGTTACAAAAACTATCAATATCGATGTTAATACCACTATGGATGATATCGTACGTCAAATCAAAGCCAATACTGACGATAATGGAAACAAAGATCCTAATGATGATGTTGATGATTTGATCAATGTAAGTTTTAGTTATGATCCAACTTCTAATGACGGTTTATTTCAACTGACTGCCAAATCAGGATATAAAATAGCTATAGAAGATAAAGGGACTAATTTTGCAGGTGCTTTTAGCATAGGGGGATTTTTTAGCGGAAATAGCGCAAGTGATATCAAAGTAAAAGATTCTATTTTAAGCGATCCAAGTACAGTAAGAGCTAGTTTAAACGGGGTTGATAGTGGTAATGATATGGCAAACAAAATCATACACCTTCAATATGATAAAGTTAATTTTTACAATGAAGATGGAACTATAGATCAACTGACTATGGAAGAATATTACCGTAAATTTACAGGAAAAATAGGATCTGATGGAGAAAATAACAATGTAGTCAATGCTAGCAATCAAACCTTTTATAATTCTGTGTATAGCGAGTATCAATCTAAAAGCGGAGTCAATACCAACGAAGAACTTGCAGCCTTGATACAATGGCAATCAAGTTACGGAGCTTCTGCGAAAATTGTTACCACTATTGATCAAATGCTAGATACTTTACTAGGAATTAAATCATAACCTAGTAAAATGTCTAATGTGTTAAAAGCAAAGCTAGATGCTTTAATAAAACTAAAAAATACCGATAAAGCTTTATTTGAAAATCCAGATCCTTTGCAAGTTGCCAAAATTTATAAAGATGAATTCATCGCTTTGCTTTGTGCTTTATTTGCCTATGGTAATGCCAAAAATATAGTTAATTTTTTAAATAAACTTGATTTTTCTTTACTTGACTTAAATGAAAAACAAATTAGAAAAAATTTAAAAGGCTTAAAATATCGCTTTCAAAATGAAAGAGATATTGTAGAAATTTTTATCACCCTCTCAAGAGTTAAAAAAGAAATTTCTTTAAATGAACTTTTTACCACGGCTTATCAAAAAAGGCAAAATACCACAGATGCTATCCTTGTTTTTATGAAAAAAATTCAAAAAATCAATACTTATTCTAGCTATGGCTATGATTTTTTCTTTGGAAAAATTTGGCAAAATATGCCAAAATCGCCGCTTAAAAGATATCACATGTATTTTAGATGGATGGTTAGAAAAGACGAGCTTGATCTTGGAATTTTTACCAATATACACACAAAAGATCTTTTAATTCCTCTTGATACTCATCTTTTTAAAATTTCCTTGACTTTAGGACTTTTAAAGCGTAAAATATATGATTATAAAAGCGTGTTAGAACTTACTAAAAAGTTAAAAGAATTTGATGCAAATGATCCTATTAAGTATGATTTTGCACTTTATCGTTTAGGGCAAAGCAAGGAGATTGATACATGGGCTTTGAACATTTAGATACAATTTATTATATTATATTATTTTTTGCGGCACTTTTTGCAGGTTTTATAGACTCAATAGTTGGCGGAGGCGGACTCATAACTTTACCGGCACTGATAGCTTGTGGAATTCCTGCACATTTATCCATCGCAACCAATAAAGTCCAAAGTGTATGCGGAGCTTTTACCGCAACAATCACTTATTTTAAATCCACAACCCTACCCCATCTAGCTTGGGGGATATTTTTTACCGCAGTAGGTGCTATCTTAGGAAGTTATAGCGTACTTTTTGTTAAGGATGAAAATTTAAAAATCATTATTTTAATCTGCTTGACTTTAACTTTTTTATACACGGCCTTACGTCCAAATTTGGGAAAATATGAAAACAATCCAAAAATTAAAAATATTAAATTTTTTTATCTTATTTGTGGCTTGACTTTAGGTTTTTATGATGGCTTTTTAGGTTCTGGAACCGGATCTTTTTGGATATTTGCTTGTGTAACCTTGCTTGGCTTTAATATGAAAAAAGCAAGCATGAATACAAAGATCTTAAATTTCACAAGCAATATCATCGCCTTAATCATTTTCCTATGGCAATATGAGGTTTTATGGAAAGTAGGATTAATCATGGCTGTTGGACAGATTTTAGGAGCTTTTCTAGGCTCTAAACTTGTATTAAAGAGCAATGGAAAATTTATCAAAAGTCTATTTTTAATCGTAGTGGGCATAACTATCATCAAAGTTGCTTGGGATTATTTTTCTTGAAAATTTTTAATTTTATAAATTATAAATTCGCTCCAGAGCTAAGTTCCCATATAGGCAGAAAAATACCAAGGGCTAGCAATAAAACAAGTATTGCTACAAATAAAGTCATTAAAGGCTCAAGTAAAACTAAAAATCTATCCATAAGATTTTGCATTTTGTTTTCATAATATTTTGAAATTTCCTCAGTTAAAAATTCAAGTTTAGAACTTTTCATCGCAATATTTAACATAGAAAGCACCAAAGGATCAAACACATCTATTTTCTTAAAAGCATGAGTAATTTCAAGTCCAGAATCCATAAAAGATAAAAGTTTTTTATATTTTAAAATAATTAGCTTATTTTCAAGTCCCAAAATCGCTAAATTAAAAGCCTTAGAAAGTGAAATTCCATTTTTTAAAAGTAAAGAAAAAACCATAAAAAAATAATAATTTTGACTATAAATAATGAAATTTGAAAATAAAGGTATTTTTAAAAAGATAAAATCGCAAATATAAGCAAAAAAATAAGATTTTTTATACATAAAATAAACAAAGATAAAAACAAACACCGATAAAAAGGTAAATATCGCGATATAATTTTGTAAAAAATCATAAATTTGAAGCATGATGGTAGTTATGAAAGGCAAGTTAATATTTAAATTTTCAAATAAATCTTTAAAATTAGGTATCACATAAAGCATCAAAAAAATAAAAGCCACGCAAACACTAACAAAAACAAACAAAGGATATCTCATAGCTTTTTTAAATCTCTTTCTATTTTCTAAGCTTTTTTCTCTAAGCATAGCAATTTGCAAAAAATTTTCACTCAATTTTCCAGTGTTTTGTGCTGCTTTTATTAGGGCTAATTCTGCATAATTTAACCCAAAATTAGCGTTTTCAAAAGCAAGATTTAAATTTTGCCCTAAAAGCAAATTATCAAGAACTTTGCTTATACCTTTAAAAGAATGAATTTTTACAAGCTCTTTAAAGGCTTCTTGTATGCTTAATCCAGCTTCGCAAAGCAAGGCTAATTCTTTAAAAAAGAGTATGAAATATTCACTATTTATTTTTTTTAAATAGCTATTTTGTTTTTCTTTAATACTGATAATTTTCCAATTTTTATCCAAAGCTTTAGCTTGTGCAGTGTTTAAATTTTCAGCTCTGATGAGTTTTTTATACTTTTTTTGTGCCTTAATGATTTCAAGCTCATAAAGTTTCATTTAAAACCCTTAAAAGCTCATCTATACTCGTAATACCTTCTCTTGCTTTTTGCAAACCCTGCTCAAACATGCTTTGAAAGCCTTTATTTTTCGCAAGTGCCAAAATTTCACTCTTGCTTTTATTTTCTCTAATGGCCTGAGAAATTTCATCATCTACCCTTAAACACTCACCAACCAATTCTCTACCTATAAATCCACTTTGATGACAATACTCACAACCCCTAGCCTCAAAAAAATTTCCTTGAAATTGCTTGTATTTAGTGCTTTTTTGTTTGCATCTTGGACAAAGCTTTCTGACTAAACGTTGTGCGATAATTAAACTAAGTGCAGAAGCAATTAAATAAGGTTTTGCTTTCATATCTAAAAGTCTATCTATCGTAGAAAGCGCATCGTTTGTATGCAAAGTGCTTAAAAGCAAATGTCCGGTTAAAGAAGCTTTTAAAGCTATATCGAGGCTTTCTTCATCTCTAATCTCGCCTATCATAATAATATCGGGATCTTGCCTTAAAATCGCCCTTAAAGCATTATTAAATTCAAATCCTGCTTTAGGATTGAGTAAAATTTGCTGAATTAAAGGCATTTTATATTCTATAGGATCTTCTGCCGTGATGATTTTCTTTTCTATACTCTTTAATGCATTTAAACAAGCGTATAAAGTAGTACTTTTACCACTTCCTGTTGGACCTGTAAGTAAAATCATCCCATGAGGAGATTTTAAAGCTTTTTTTAAAATCTCAATATTTTTCTTTCCTAAATTTAACTTTTCAAGCTCTAAAATTTCTTTATTGTGCTTTAAAATCCTTATAACCACACTTTCACCGTTTGATAAAGGCAAAGATGAAATTCTAAAATCGTATTTTTCTTCTTTAAATTTAAGCTCAAAACTACCATCTTGAGCTTTTCTTGATTCTGCTACATTCAAATGGGCTAAAAATTTAATATGAAAAATCAAAGCTTCATAAATATCTTTTTCAAGATCAACAAATTTCTTTAAAATACCATCCACTCTAAATCTTATCAAAGCATCATTGATCCTAGATTCTATATGAATGTCACTCGTATTTATTTTAAGCGCTTCTTCAAGGATAAAATAAAAAATTTGACTGATACAAGTTTGGTTTTCTTTTACGCCCTCTTGCCATTCAAGTTTAAGTTTGATGCTTAATTTTTTCAACTCATCTTTAATACGAAGAATGTTTAAAAATTTTAAAATTTTAAACTCATCAGCAAGTGCGATTTCTATTTTTTCAATATTTGTAAAAATTTTTATTTGTTCTAAAAGCTCCAAAGAACAAGGTTTTGCACTGACTACATATAAAATATTCTCATTTTTTATCGGCAAAACTTGAAATTTTAAAAGTATATTAAAAGGAAAATTTTCACAAAATTTTTCATCAAATTCATTTAACTCAATAAATTTCATATTTAAAAAAGAGGCTAATTTCTTTAAAAAATCTTCACTTTGTATATTAAAATTTTGATAAATTTGATCAAGATTTATTTTTTGATTTAAATAATCCTCAAATAAATTTTGATCAATCATTCTTTAACTCTTTATCAAATTCAATAAATCCATAAGAATCCAAATAAGCATCTAAAGCTTTTTTAGCTTCATCTTTATGACCTAAGGCTATTTTAGCCTTAGCAAATATCAACCAAGAATCCTCAGCTTTTTTATCTATGTCATTAGCTTTTAACGCCCAAAAAATAGATTTGTTATAATCTTTCATCTTATAATACTCACGAGATAAAATTAAAGCCTTTTCATAGCTAGGATTTTTATAAAAATTATTTTTTAATTTAGCAATATTAAATACTTTAGAATCAATTTGTATCTTAGAGATGGTATGATTATTTTCTTGTATGAGTTTTTCTCTTATTATTTTATTTTTTTCCTGCAAGATCTTAGCTTTTATGATGTTTTGCTCCAACTCTTTTTTATAATTTAAAGCTTCTAAAGATATTGATTTTTGTTTATAATGATTTTGCACAATGAAAAAAATAATGCCAATTAGCAAACCGATAAAAAGAAGATAAAATAAATTTTTAAAAAATTTTTTCAGCAAATATTTTTTATAGGCACTTTCAAGATCACGCACTCTTTCTTGCAAATTCATTTTAAAAATCCATTCTCTAAAGCACAAAGTTTTAGTACATAATCTTGACTTTTTGTGTTTTTAAAATAAAGATTGAGTTCGCAAAAACTTTTAAGCATTTTATCAACATATCTTAAATTTCCTTTGTAAAATTTCATTATTATTTTCATTGCTTTATGAGAAAAATCAATATTGAATTTTAATTGAATATATTGATGAAGCTCTTTAATATTAAGCTTTTCAAGCCAAAAAATTGCCTCGAAACGACTTTTAAAATAATCTTTTTCAAAAAGATCTATTTTTTTATGAGAACTCAATATAAAACTCATTTGATCACTATAAATTCGAATAAGTTCTAATATTTTTTCCTCATACATACCCACTTCATCGAGTATCAAAACATCCTTTTTTCTTTTTTTAACGATGTCTTTAAATTCTTTCTCATCTGAAAAAATTTCATCGATATAATCAATGTCATGATATTTTGCTAATCTTTGCAGTAAAACACTTTTGCCACTCCCGCTCAAACCACAAATTAAGATCAAGGTTTTATGTTTTAAACTCTCATTTATCTTTGAAAAAATTTCTTCCCTTAAATTTACAATTTTATTCATAATGTTTAAATCCTAACTCCCTAAGACTTGGAAAATTAGCATTATCAACTATGGTAGGTGTTATAATAAAAACAATTTCTGTTACATCCGATATCTCCTCATCAGATTTAAATAAAGCCCCTATTAAAGGGATATTAGACAAAAAATTAACAGAATGCTTATTTTCACCATTATTTCTTGAAATAAGCCCACCCAAAATAAGAGTTTGATTGTTTTCAACCTGAACAACGCTTGATAGCTTTTTTTGGATCGTATCTGGAGCGATAGTGCGTGGCTCTTTTTGCCTTTTCTTATCTTCTGGATATTTAAAATCGCTTAAACTTGGGTTGATTCTAAGCATTATTTTGCTATCATCAGAAATTTCTGGCAAAATATTAAGCAAAATTCCTATAAAAATAGAATAATTACTATAACTTTCACTCACCGTTGTTCCATTTTCTGTTCCTTTGGAACTTTCTTTAACTTGATAATTGATCGTATCCCCAACTGAAATAATAGCTTGCTGATTATTTAAAGCCATGAGTTTAGGATTAGAAAGCACATAAGTTTTTCCATTTTGAGAAAGAAAGTTGATAATAGAATCAAAATTTAAATTTGCCCTAAAACCTAAATTTTTCACAAAACCTTGTCCATTTTGAAAATGAATAAAAGAATTTTCACCACTTTTTGTTTTGGAATTAAAATCCAAATTAAAATTTTGCCAATTAATGCCGCTAGAATGGCTTTTATTTAAATTTACAGCGATAATACTAACATCGATAATCACTTGCTTTTTTAAACGATTTTCAAGTTTTTGCAAATATTCTCTAACACGTTCTAATTGAGAATGAGTGCCTGTAACTATTATAATTCCAGCATTTGAATTGACTATGGGTGCTTTTATTTCATAGCTTTCATGAGAAGAATTAAGCAACATAGTGATTTCTTTTTCTATATTTTGCCAAAAATCAAATTTTTCCATGCTTTTAATCATATTATCTTCATTATCTTCAGATGAAGTTTTAAATTCGCTTTGCCTTGGTTTTGCATCCACTGAAGCTTTAGTGATACTTTGACCTTCTCTAACTGAAGTGATATAACTTATTTTAAAAATCTTTGTTTTTAAGGCTGAAATTTTCAAAACCTTGCCGTTAAATTCATAAAATAAATCATGCTCTTTGATAAAAAGATTAAAAATCTCATCTAAACTCATTTGATGTATATTAATATCATTTTGAATGGTTTTTAATTTTTCTTTAGCGATCTTATCTTTTACGATAATACTAAATGAACAATAATTTGCAAGTTCTCTAAGACTTTCTTCCAAACTTGTATTTTCATGGATATTGATATCAAATAAACGTTTTTGGCAATCTAAAGCATAAAGAATTTGAGTAAAAAATAAGATCTTAATAAATATTAATCTTAGCATTGGTTTTAAAATTGATTTTAAAATTTAAATTATCGTATTGTAATACTATATCTTTTTTATTGACTTCAACAATCAAAGCACCGTCAATTCTATCACCTTTTTTATACCAACGATTATTGATTTTTGCTTGATCCAGCATGATAGCTGCTATATTAAGTTTTTTGATTTTCTCAAGGGTAGGATTTAAGAAAGGATTTTGAAGATTTTCAAGATCTACATCGCATTTAGAATTTAAAGATCTGAAATATTCTTCAAAATCATCTTGTGCCATTAAAAAAGTAAAAAACAAACAAATGGCACAAAAAAATCTTTGCATTGCAAATTTTAGTTTTCTAACTCGTTGCTAAAATCAGCCATAGCAATACGTTTTAATTGTCTATAACGACGTTGCGCATCTTTTTTGTTTCTTTCGAACAATTCTTTTGCATGATCTGGGTTTGATTTTTTCAAAGCATTGTAACGAACTTCATTCATTAAAAAGCTTTCATAAAGATCCCATTCAGGCTCTTTACCAGCTAAGGTTAATGGATTTTTTCCTTGCTCTTCTAAACGAGGATCAAAAGTATAAAGTGGCCAATAACCGCATTTTGTAGCAAGCTCACTTTGCTCCCCAGAATAACCAAGACCACCTTTGATACCATGTGCTATACAAGGAGAATAACAAATAACCAAAGAAGGACCATCATAAGCTTCAGCTGCAACCAGTGCTTTAACCAAATGACTATAATTTGCAGCAGAATTAACTTGAGCTACATAAATATAACCATAAGTCATTGCAATTTGACCTAAATCTTTTTTCTGAATAGGCTTACCTGCAGCAGCAAATTGTGCTACGGCGCCAGTACGAGATGATTTAGAGCTTTGACCTCCAGTATTAGAATAAACTTCAGTATCAAGTACTAAGATATTTACATTCTCACCACTTGCTAAAACATGATCAAGGCCACCATATCCAATATCATAAGCCCAACCGTCACCACCGAAGATCCAATGAGATTTTTTGCTTAAATATTGTTTTAAATCTAGAATTTCTTGAACTGCTTTAATATCTTTATTTTGCTCTAAAATTGGAACTAATTTATTTCTAATTTCAACTGAAGCAGTACTATCATTTTTATTTGCAATCCAATCTTTAAAAAGCGCTGCTAAAGCATTAGGCACTTGTTGCATATTTTCATTCATAATGGCTTCAATGCGGTGTCTTGTATTTTCAGTAGCAACCTTCATCCCTAAACCAAATTCTGCATTGTCTTCAAATAAAGAGTTACCCCAAGCAGGACCATGTCCATTTTTAACACTTTTTCTATAAGGAGTAGAAGGAGCTGAAGCACCATAAATTGAGCTACAACCTGTTGCATTAGCAATGATCATTCTTTCCCCGAATAATCTTGTGATCAAGGTAATATAAGGAGTTTCGCCACAACCTGGGCATGCACCATGGAATTCAAACAATGGCTGTGCAAATTGTGCGCCTTTTGTGCTTTCTTTATTTAAAATTTCATCTTTGTAAGTGATTTCTTTAAATAAATAATCAGCATTTTCTTGCTCTCCAAAATCCATTTCTTCTTGAAGTGGAACCATAACTAATGATTTTTCTTTAGTTGGGCACTCATGAACACAAAGCTCGCAACCTGTACAATCAAGAGGAGAAACTTGAATTTTAAAGCTTAGTTTTTCACCTTTAGTTCCTTTAGCCTCTAAAGCGTGTTCTTTCACTCCACGTGGAGCTTTCGCCATTTCTTCATCATTAATTAAGAATGGTCTAATAACCGCATGTGGGCATACAGAAGCACATTGATTACATTGGATACAATTTGCCTCAATCCATCTTGGAACCATAACACCTACACCACGTTTTTCATACTCGGTAGTACCGTGTTCAAAACTTCCATCTTCGTGACCTAAAAATGCTGAAACAGGTAAATCATCACCTTTAGCGGCATTCATAGGTTTAACGATTTTTTCAACAAATTCAGTACCTTTGTAAGCATTAGTTTGTTCTTTTTCTTTGATTTCTAGATTTTTCCAGCTAGGATCTACTTCTACTTTTACAAGTCCATCTGCACCTACATCAATAGCTTTGTAATTCATTTCTACAATAGCATCGCCTTTTTTGCTATAAGATTTATAAGCAAATTCTTTCATATATTTTTGCGCATCTTCATAAGGAATGATTTTTGCAAGTTTAAAGAATGCTGATTGCATAATAGTATTTGTACGATTACCAAGTCCTATATCACGTGCTAATTTTGTTGCATTGATGATGTAGAAATTAATTTCTTTCTCCGCTAAAGTCTTTTTAACAGAATCAGGAATTTGTCTGATAGTTTCTTCAGCACTCCAAATACTATTTAAAAGGAAAGTTCCACCTTTTCTAATTCCTGCTAATACATCATAAAGTTCGAGATAGGCTGCTACTGAACAGGCTATGAAGTGAGGTGTTGATACAAGATAGGTTGAGCGAATTGGTTTTTTAGAGAAACGCAAATGACTTCTTGTATAACCCCCTGATTTTTTAGAATCATACGCAAAATAAGCTTGTGCATAAAAATCAGTTTTATCCCCGATAATTTTAATAGAGTTTTTATTAGCGCCTACTGTTCCATCGGCACCTAAACCATAGAATAAACATTCTATTGTACTTTCGTCTCCAAGAGAAATTTTTTCACCGGTTGGTAAAGATGTATGAGTTACATCATCGACAATACCTACTGTGAAACCATTTTTAGGGTTATCAAGTTTTAAATTTTCAAATACAGCGATCATTTGTGCAGGATCGACATCTTTAGAAGAAAGTCCGTATCTTCCACCTACAATAATTGGTGCATTTTCTCTTCCATAGAAAGCTGATTTTACATCAAGATAAAGTGGTTCTCCTAAGCTACCTGGCTCTTTAGTTCTATCAAGCACTGCGATTTTTTTAACTGATTTTGGCATTACATCAAAGAAATATTTTAAGCTAAATGGTCTATAAAGATAAACTTTGAAAACACCAACTTTTTCACCTTTCGCATTTAAATAATCCACAACTTCTTCAAGAGCTTGAGTTACAGAACCCATAGCAATAATAATGCGATCTGGCTCTTTGTGTCCATAATAAGTAAATGGTTTATATTCTCTACCAGTAATTTTTGAAATTTCTTGCATATATTCATTAACAACATCTGGCAAAGCATCATAAAAACGATTTGCTAATTCTCTAGTTTGGAAATATATGTCATCATTTTGCGCTGTTCCGCGTGTTTTTGGATGCTCTGGATTTAAAGCACCATTTCTAAATTCAAGTAGAGCTTTTCTATCTAACAATCTATCAAAATGTTCATAATCCATCACTTCGACTTTTTGAATTTCATGACTTGTTCTAAAACCATCAAAGAAATGTAAAAATGGAACTCTACCTTTAATCGCAGCTAAATGCGCTACTCCGGCTAAATCCATAGTTTCTTGAACAGAATGAGAACAAAGCATCGCAAAACCAATTTGTCTTGCTGCATAAATATCTTGATGATCCCCAAAAATCGATAAAGCTTGAGATGCTAAAGAACGTGCTGCAACGTGTATAACACAAGGTAAAAGTTGTCCTGCAATTTTATACATATTTGGAATTTTCAATAATAAACCTTGAGATGCAGTATAAGTTGTTGTCAAAGCACCTGCTTGTAACGATCCGTGAACACTACCTGCCGCACCTGCTTCACTTTGCATTTCTACAATTTTTACAGGCACTCCAAATAAATTTTTCTTTCCTGCAGCAGCCCATATATCGGTATAGTCTGCCATAGGGGAACTTGGAGTGATAGGGTAAATACCAGCTACCTCTGTAAAAGCATACGCTGCGTAAGCAGCAGCTTCATTTCCATCCATAGTTTTCATTACTTTACTCATTAAGACCTTCCTTAATCAATATTTTTTATCAGCAAGACTATACTACGAATTCTCTTAAAAGGTGTTTAACAAAAACTTCAAATTTGTTTAATATTTAGTATATGGCAAATTGCTTCGTACGCATTTGGAAAAATTTGAGAATACCTCTTTAATTCATTCTCATCGCCATAACCACAACTTAAAGCGATAGGAGTGATATTAGCCGCTAAAGATGCTTGTACATCCAAAATAGTATCGCCAATCATATAAGCATTTTCTTGAGTTTTGTTTAATTTGTCCAATGCTAAAAGTATAGGTTCTGCATCTGGCTTTGGATTTTTAACATCATCAAGAGTAATTAAAGTTTTAAAAAATTTTTTAATTCCTAAAGATTCAAGCAAAATAGGAGTAAAAGTTCCACCCTTAGTTGTCACTATACCCAAATCAGCAAAATCATAAGCAAGATGTAAAGCTTGATCAGCTTTTGGAAGTAAAGTTGTTTGTTCTAAATAAATTTTAGAATAACATTCACGATAAATTTTAGCAAATTCATCGATCAAATTAAAACAATGAGGATAGAGCATCGCAAACATATTTTTTAACGGATGGCCTATAAGATCTTTAATTTTTTCATCTTCTTTTACATCCAAATTAAGAAATCTTAAGGCATCCTTGAATGAATTTAAGATGGCATTTGTAGAATCTATCAAAGTGCCATCTAAATCAAATAAAATAGTATATTTCATTGTTTTTGCTTGAGTATAAATTTAGCCTCTACTCTTCTATTATCAGCTCTTCCTTCTTTAGTTGCATTACTAGATCTTGGGTGCTCTTCACCATATCCTATGGTCTTAATACGATTTTTATCAACTCCATATTTTTCAAGCTCTTTAGCAACACTTTGCGCACGTTTTTGTGAAAGTTTTTTATTGTAAGCTTTTGAACCTATATTATCAGTATGTCCTTCGAGTATAGTATTATAATTTTTATTTTCATCTAGGATTTTAGCAATTTTCTTAATTTTTTGGCTAAAAACTGGATTGATATTAGTTTTATTAAACCCAAAATGTCCCTCTAAGGAAATTACTTTTTGTTTGCCACTTTCATCAAGTACATATGTTTCTGCTTGTGTATTTTCTTCAATTTGTCTAGTTTTGGATTCATTTTTTACACTTTGTTTTTTTTCTCCACCAAAACCAAAACTAATACCTAAGGTTGTAACCCAATTATGATTAGCATCATTAAAATTAATTTGATCCCTTGTTTCAAGTCTTAAAGCTAAAGAATCACTTAAACTAAATTTAATTCCTGCTCCATATTGTCCAAATCCGCCGCTTTTATTATCATAGGCAGCATTAGAAAAATTCTCATAACCACCTCCAGCTAGACCATAAAAATAAAATCTTTTATTTAAATCAAATCCTTTGATCGCATTTAAATAAGTTCTAGATATATCTGTAGTTTCATGAGTATTAGCATATTTTACATTAGAATAATACTCAAAACCTAATTCCACTTGATCTAGCCAAAAATTATCAAAATGATAGCCAAGTCGAATTCCAGGGGCATAACGATTTTTCATATCCAAATTACCTTCAAAATAATTATAATTGAAAGTTGGAGTCACTTCAAATTTAATATTTTGATCGGCACCAAATAAAGTACTTACTAAACCTAAACCCAATAATAACCTTTTCATAAAAAATCCTTCAATTGATAATAAATTTTAAATGTAAAGATTATAACATAAAAATAGAAAAAGAGAGAAATAATTAAAGTATAAAAATAAGCAGCGAGAAAAATCTCGCTGTAAAGATTAACGTTTAGAAAATTGTGGGCTTCTTCTTGCTTTGCGACGACCGTATTTTTTACGTTCTACAGTTCTGCTATCTCTTGTTAGAAGTCCTTTTGGTTTTAATAAGGCTCTAAAATCTGCATCCATAGCCGCTAAAGCTCTTGCAATACCATGTCTTAAAGCTTCAGCTTGTGCGCTATAACCACCACCTAGAGTAGTCGCTTTAATATCCATAGAAGTTTCTTGCTTAGTAGCAAGTAAAGGTTGAACCACTTTAAGCTTAATAGCTTCATGTCCGCCAAGCCAAGTATTTAAATCAACACCATTAACGCTGATTTTACCACTACCTGGTTTTACCCAAACTTTTGCAATAGCGGTTTTTCTTTTACCTGTTGCATATGTTGTTGCCATATTATTTTCCTTCTTTAGCAATTTGTGCTGTATGTGGATGCTCACTGCCAGCATATATTTTTAGTTTTTTAAGCATTGCTCTACCCAAATTTGTTTTAGGAAGCATACCTCTAACTGCTAATTTATATAATTTAGCAGGATTTTTTTGAAGTAAATCTCCAAATTTTTCACTTTTTACACTTCCAAAATATCCAGAATGTCTATGATAAAGCTTATCTTCAGCCTTATTAGCACCTGTAAATACAGCTTTTGATGCATTGATAATGATTACATAATCTCCACAATCAACATTAGGTGTAAAACAAGGTTTATTTTTACCTCTTAAAATTGTCGCTACTTCGGTTAAAAGACGACCAAATCTTTTTCCTTCTGCGTCTAAAACAATCCATTCTCGCTTTACTTCGTTTGGCTTTGTTATCTTTGTCATATTTTTTACCTTTGCCAAAAATTTAAAATGTGATTGTATAAAAAATAATCTTAATATTTACTTAATTTAAGTTTAAATAAAGAAATAATAAAATTATGCTAAATGTTTATTTTTTATACAATTTAAACCTTATATAAAAAAAATAATTTTAATAAACCCGCAATATTATTGCAAAATAAGATATAAATTTAATTCACCTCAATAAAAAACTAGGAAATTAATTCTTTAATTTCCTATTAAATATCTTATAAATCAATATTGTTTATTGTTTTGTTTTCGTTTTATACCACTTTGGTGGATTATACTTTAAAGGACATTCTAAAAACGCATTTTTACATTCTTTTAAATTTGCAAGCTCCCAATTATCCAAACATTGATCAAAACAAATAGCTTTTCGAAAAGTTTCTTCCATAGAAATTACTTTGCTTACATTCCAAGTACTTATATCATGATTAAAATAAATTGCCTCTTTAAAACAAGAATTAAAATTTTTTACCTTACTTACATCCCAAGTTTCTATCCCGTTGTAATCTTTACGATAAGAACGCTCAAAAACTTTAGATAAGTCTTTTAGTTTGCTTACATCCAAAAGCCCTAAATTAATCTCATCAATCTTGACAAGCATTTTAAGTAAATTTTTATCATCTATTTTGACCTTTTGATTATTTTTAATCTTTTCTACAATATCGATGAATTTTAAAAGTAAAATAAAATAATCTTTTTTACTCTCATACATTTCTACAAGATCTACGTATTGAACTAAATACTGAGTAAAATCCAAATTCACAAAGCGTTTATCATAATCATTATCTGGGCTTTTTATATTTTTGTGTCTGCCTAAAAATATCATATATTCTAGCAAAGTTTTATTTAAATAAAGATCACTCGTATAGTGATCCAATCTTATTAACTCAACCAATGCAAATATCGAAGGTATAGGGTTTTTTTCATACATGGAATTTTCTACAGTTAAAAAGGTTTCTTCAAATTTAAAATAATTTTTCGTTAAAATATTTTTTGCAATATCCACATGAGCAAAAAATAAATGCTTAAAATCTGCACCATTTTGTATATACAATTTCAGTATATCACATCTTTCTTCTTTACGTTTTTCCAATATATCAAAATCTATTTCTTTACCCATAAAATAAAAATCAAAACGCATAGATTCTGCCCAATATATACCCAAAAATCGTGCGCTTTTGACAAGTTCTTTGTAATTCGCTCCATAACTTATTAAAAGCTTCCCAATATCTGCACGACCATTTGATAATGCCCATTTAAGACAATCTTCAACTTCTTTAGATTCTAAGAGAAAATTTGTATTTTCAGCAAGTTTAGCGATATTTTCTATAATTTCAAAAGGTACAATACAAATACATTCACAACTACAACGTATATAAAGATCATGAATACTATAGTACGATAAATGCATTATCTCATTATATATTTTAGCAAGCTCCGTATTGTTCATTTTTTTCTGTGCGTTTGTATTTTGAAAAACTTTTAATGCTTTGCATAATCTTTCTTTTTGCGTACTAAAAGATTTAATATTCCTTATGATCTTTATCTCTATTATCTTCTATAAGATTTAAAACCGCTAATATTCCGGTATCTGCATTGATTGCTTCATTGAATTCTTTCAACCAAATCGGAGGATTTTTTTCCAAAAGACATCCTTTGAAAATATTTTTATTTTTTCTTAAGATTTCGGTTGAGATTTTCCAAGCATCAAGATTTTGGTTAAATTCCTTACAGTTACAAAACATATTATCCATATCTCTAACCTTACCCATATTCCATGAGCTTATATCGCAATTAAAATTATTACATCCAGAAAACATTTCATGAAAATCTTGACCTTTTCTTACATCCCATTTGCTTAAATCAACATTCATATTTTCACAATGATAAAAACAATCAGAGAAATTTTTAATATGCGAAACATCCCAAGATTCTATCCCGTCAAATCTTTCTCTGTACATAAAAGCACTTTCAAGTGAGTTAAGATATATTAAATTAATACAATCTAGGGCTACTTTAGTGATAAGATAATCTTCTTTATCTTGCGCATATTCTACTAAAAATATAAGTTCTATATTATTCATTGGACAATAAAGTTGATTTTGCATAGCTGGTTTTTTACTAAAAAGCACTTTGGAAAAATTGGAACTTTTAAGCGCCTCTTCTGCATTTTTACCATTTAGTATAGACTTTAATAACTCTTTTAACCTTGCAATACTACAAGTATTTACAGCTTTTTTGCAGCAGCTACATCTGACTCTGACTCGAGAGTTTCCCTTATTCTAATCAATGCAATTCGATAAAAAGATTCTGGAGCCTTATATTTATCATCAAAAAATTCTTTATAAAATAAACTTAAAAACTTTTCGCAAGCTTATATAGCATCTTCAGCGATTGCAATATTTAGATTTTCATTTATCAAACACACCGCTTCAAGTGCTCTAGCATTTTTTATAGCCTCCAAAAACCTTTTATCGCTTATTTTGCTAAATTTTCCAAAGCTTTATCC
>NZ_JACHTP010000025.1:0-25325 GCF_020135855.1 Campylobacter sp. B0100352/1 | reverse complement strand
AAATTGGCAATTTATGGAAAGTTATATAAAAGATTTGGAGCTTAAAAAACTAAAAAACATAAAGGATTATTATCAAAAAAAATTATATAAATATAAAAATATTTTTTAAAGTATTTTGTGCTAGACTTTGAAAAATTCAAGGTTTAGTGATGAAAAATATAATGATATTAAGCGGGGCAGGGTTATCTGCTCCAAGCGGACTTAAAACTTTTAGAGACAATGACGGACTTTGGGAAGAATACGATGTGATGGAGGTTTGCTCCGCAACAGCTTTTAGGAAAAATCCTAAAAAAGTGCTTGATTTTTACGATGAAAGAAGAGAGCAGCTTAAAAACGTAGAGCCAAATCATGCCCATAAAAAAATAGCAGAACTTAAGCAAAAATGGGGTAAAAATCTTTTTGTCATCACACAAAATGTCGATGATTTGCTTGAGCGTGCAGCGTGTAAAGATGTGATCCATTTGCACGGCTTTTTACCTGAACTTCGTTGCCTAAAATGCGGTGAAATTTTTAGTATCGGCTATGAAAAAATGGCCGGTAAATTTTGCCCTAAATGCAAAAGTGAAAATTTAAGACACAATATAGTCATGTTTGAAGAGGCGGCGCCTATGTATGCCACTCTTTATTCTTTGCTTGAGCAAACTTCGCTTTTTATCAGCATAGGCACAAGCGGAGCAGTTTTGCCAGTAGGGCAATACGCTAGCATGTGTGAAAAAAGTATTTTAAATATTTATGATAAAGATGATAATTTAGAAAAATATTTTGATAAAATTTATATTGAAGATGTTGTAAGTGCGATTGATAAAATTGCACTAGATATTGAAGAATTTATGGAGAGTTAATGTTTGATTCTTTGTTGAATGGATTGATTTTAGGATTTGGCGTTAGTGTTCCTTTTGGGCCGGTTAATATTTTGATCTTAACCTATGCTTTAAGATCTTTTAAAAATTCATTAGCGGTAGGCTTTGGGGCTTTTAGTGTCGATATGCTTTATCTTTTTTTATTGCAATTTGGGCTTTTGAGCTTTTTAAACAATGATATTTTTAAATATATCTTGGCTATTTTTGGCTTTTGTTTTTTAAGCTATATGGCTTTTTTAATGGTTAGAAAAAAAAGCGAAGCTTTAGATCTGCAAAATCAAGATTTTAAAGAAAGTCTTTTAAAAAGTTATATCAAAGGATGTTTTTTAAATGGAACAAATCCTTTTGTTATAGGATTTTGGTTAAGTACAGCTGGGGTGATTATCGGAGATGGACATCCTTATATTATGACTGTTGGGCTTATCATTTCTATCATAGCTTGGGTTTTTGCCTTGTCTTTCTTTGTGGCTAAATATAAACATTTCTTTGGTGCAAAGGTTATTAAGATTGTAAATATAGTTTCAGCTTTGATTATAGAATATTTTGCCCTTAGTTTGTTGTATAAAACTTTTATAGGATAAAAAATGAATGCCAAAGAACTTTTAATCGAGCTTTTAAAATTTAAATCCATCACGCCAAAAGATGATGGAATTTTAAATTTTATCGCCTTAGAACTTAGCGATTTTGAAGCTTTTTTTGTGGAAAAAGAGGGTGTAAAAAATTTATTATTGACAAAAAAATTTCAAGATGGAGGCGATCATTTAGCATTTTGCGGCCATGTAGATGTTGTGCCTGCGGGTGAGGGTTGGCAAAGCGATCCTTTTAAACCTGTAGAAAAAGAAGGCTTTATTTATGCAAGGGGTGCTCAAGATATGAAAAGCGGTGTAGCTGCTTTTATCCATGCGGTTAAAAATGCGAATTTTAAAGGCTCTAGACTTTCTTTAATACTAACAAGTGATGAGGAAGGGGAAGCAAAATACGGAACTTTAGAGCTTCTTAAATTCATGCAAGAAGAAAATATCTTGCCTGATTTTGCTATAGTGGGTGAGCCAACTTGTGAAAAATATCTAGGAGATAGTATCAAAATAGGACGCAGAGGTTCTATCAATGGTAAAATTCTCATACGTGGAAAACAAGGACATGCTGCGTATCCTGAGAAATGTATCAATCCCATCCATGATTTTTCTCATGCTTTGAAATTTTTAGCGGGCTTTGATCTTGATCCTGGTAGTGCAGATTTTACTCCTTCTAAGATAGTCATTACTGATATTAGGGGAGGACTTGAGGTATGCAATGTAACTCCAAATGATCTAAAATTGATGTTTAATGTTAGAAATTCTCCAGATACAACTTTAGATGATGTGAAAAATTATATCGATAAAATTTGTCATGGTTTAAATTATGAATTAGAAATCAAACAAAGTTCAAAACCTTTTTTAACTCATCATGATAATAAAGTGGTGCAAAAATTAAACGAAAGCATCCAAAAGATCACGCAACGCGTTCCGAGTTTCAATACTAAAGGTGGCACAAGCGATGCAAGATTTTTAGCGGAATTTGGTATAAGTGTATGCGAATTTGGGGTATGCAACGATAGAATTCACGCTATTGATGAAAGAGTAAGCGTGGAAGATTTTGAAAAGCTTTGTGAAATTTATAAAGATTTTATAGAAAATTTTTAGAGGCTAGCAATGATTATCAATGGTGAAAAGCTTGATTTAAAAGAATTAAGATTGATGGATTTTTTAAAAGAAAAGGGTTATAAAATCGAACTCATCGCCTTAGAATTAAACGGAGAAATTATCCCAAAGGATCGTTTTGAAAATTTGATTTTAAAAGAAAATGATAAGGCTGAAATTGTAAGTTTTGTAGGGGGTGGCTGATGAAAATAAAATTCAATGGTAAAGAGCTTAAAACCTCTTTTAAAAGCACTTTGGAATTTTTTCAAAGTGTGAGTGAAAATGAAAATGATGTTTGGATAGTCAATGGCTTTGCAACAAAAGAAGATTTAAATTTAAATGAAAATGATGAGCTTTTTTGCATACAAAAAAATACTTTGCCTCCAAAAGATGCACTTGATGCGATGATGAGAGCAAGACACACTCCAAAACTTCACGATAAATTAAAAAATTCAAGTGTTGCGGTGTGTGGCTTAGGCGGCCTTGGCTCTCATATAGCCATCATGTTAGCAAGAAGTGGAATAGGGGCTTTAAAACTCATCGATTTTGATGTGGTAGAGCCTAGCAATCTTAACCGCCAAGCTTATCGCGTGTGTGATTTGGGTAAATTTAAAACCGAGGCTTTAAAAGAGCAAATCAAAGAAATCAATCCTTACACGCAAATTGAAATTGAAACTTTAAAGATAGATGAGCAAAATTTAGCCCATTTATTTAAGGATATAAATATTGTTTGTGAAGCTTTTGATACGCCTTTAGCAAAAGCTATGATCGCGCAAAATTTTCATAAATTTTATCCTGATATAACTTTAATCTGTGCTTCAGGACTTGCGGGTTATGGCGATAGCAATAGCATACAAACGAGAAAAATTGCAAAAAAATTCTATGTTTGTGGGGATTTGGTGAATGCAGCACAAGTTGGAAATGGACTGATGGCACCACGGGTTAATATTTGTGCAGGACATCAAGCTAATTTGGTTTTAGAACTTTTAGCTAACAAGGAGTAAAAATGGATGATAAATTAAAAATTGGAAAATATGAATTTAACTCACGTTTTATTTTAGGATCGGGTAAATTTTCACTTGAGTTGATCAAATCAGCCATCGAAGAAGCAGGAGCACAGATCATCACTCTAGCTTTACGCCGTGCTTATACGGGAGAGGTTGAAAATATCTTAGATTATATTCCAAAAAATATTACTCTTTTACCTAACACTTCAGGGGCAAGAAATGCTCAAGAAGCTTTACGTATAGCAAGGCTTTCAAGGGAGTTAGGATGCGGAGAGCTTATAAAGATCGAGGTGATTAGCGATAGTAAATATTTATTGCCGGATAATTACGAAACGATCAAAGCTTGCGAACTTTTAGCAAAAGATGGTTTTACACCTTTGCCTTATATGTATGCTGATCTTTATGCGGCTAGAGCGATGAGAGATGCTGGAGCGGCGGCTATCATGCCTTTGGCAGCACCTATAGGAAGTAATAAAGGCTTGTGTGCTAAAGAATTCATACAAATTTTACTCAATGAAATCGATCTTCCTATTATTGTAGATGCGGGTATTGGCAGTCCATCTCAAGCTTGTGAGGCAATGCAAATGGGAGTGAGTGCTGTTATGGCAAATACGGCCATAGCTGAAGCAAAAAATATCGCTTTAATGGCTAAGGCTTTTTCTTTGGCGATAAAAGCGGGAAGAGAGGGTTATTTAGCCGGTTTAGCAAGTGTGAGTGAGGCTAAGGCAAGTTCTCCTTTAACAGGATTTTTAAGGGATTAATCATGCAAGATTTTATGCAATATTTGCCTCACATGCAAGAAATAAAAAGTGATATTTTAGATAAAGTTTTGTTTGAAATAAAAGATTATGATGAGGCTAAATTTAGCGCTAAAGATGTTGAAGAAGCTTTAAATTCTGCCCATTTAAGCATAGGAAATTTAAAAGCTTTGCTTTCAAGTGCAGCTGAAGAATTTATCGAGGAATTAGCTTTTAAATCATCAAAGACAAAAATAAAATATTTTGGAAATTCTATATCGCTTTTTACTCCGCTTTATTTGTCAAATTATTGTAATTCTAAGTGCGTGTATTGTGGTTTTCAAAAGGGTAATAAAATCGCAAGAGCAAAGCTTAATGAAGATGAAATTCACAAAGAGATGAAAGCGATTGCAAAAACAGGTTTGCAAGAAATTTTGTTATTAACAGGGGAAGGAAGAGAATTTGCAAATGTAGAATACATCGCAAAAGCTTGTGCTATCGCAAAAAAGTATTTTAAAGTTATAGGGGTTGAAATTTACCCTATGAATGAAGATGAGTATAAAATTTTGCATGAAAATGGCTGTGATTATGTGACTATTTTTCAAGAAACTTATAATCCTTTAAAATATTCCAAAATTCATCTTGGCGGTGAAAAACGCATTTTTCCTTATCGTTTTAACGCTCAAGAAAGAGCTTTAAAAGCGCGTATGAGAGGGGTTGCTTTTGCTGCACTTTTGGGCATAGATGATTTTAGAAAAGATGCTTTGGCTACGGCTTTACACGCGTATTTTTTACAGCAAAAATATCCACATGCTGAAATTTCTCTTTCTGTACCACGTTTAAGACCTATCATCAACAATGCTAAAATTCATCCTAAAGATGTGAGCGAAAAGCGTCTTTTGCAAGTGCTTTGCGCGTATAGACTTTTTTTACCTTTTGCGGGAATTACGATATCAAGCCGTGAAAGAATAGGTTTTAGGGATGAGGTGATTAAGCTTGGGGCGACTAAAATGAGTGCGGGAGTTAGCGTAGGGATTGGCGAGCATAGCGGTGAAAAAAAAGGCGATGATCAGTTTGAAATTTCAGATGAAAGAAGCGTAGAAGAAATTTTAACCATGCTTAAAAATGCAAATTTGCAAGCTGTGATGAGTGATAGTATCTATGTGGGATAAAAAGATTATCGCTATAAGCGATCGAAAAATTGTTGAGGATGGTTTTTTAAAACAGGTTGAAAAAATTGCCAAATCAGGTGTAGATGCTTTTGTGCTTAGAGAAAAAGATTTGAGTGAGTTTGAGTACTATGACTTAGCTAAAGAAGTTTTGCAAATTTGCTCTAAGCAAAAGCTTACTTGTATTTTGCATTTTTTTGACAGACAATGTTTGAAATTAAATCATAGATATTTTCATGCACCGCTTAGTTTATTAAGACAAGAGCCTAGATTGGCTCGGTATTTTCATTTGCTTGGAACTTCCATCCATAGCAAAGAAGAGCTTTTAGAGGCTATAAATTATAAGGTTAATTATGCTTTTGCTGGACATATTTTTGAAAGTTCTTGCAAGAAGGATTTAAAGCCTAGAGGAATTGAGTTTTTAAATTCCTTACTTACTTTTAGCAAAATTCCACTTTATGCCATAGGTGGGATTAATCTAGAAAATATTGAAAAACTTAAAAATTTAGATATAGCTGGAGTTTGCATGAGAGAAGCTTTGATGAATGAAAAAAAATTAAAAGTTTATTTAAATGAATGCAGACAAAAATGCGAGTAGACATATAGTTTTACCCCAAGATCTTAGAAAATTAAAAAATATTAATTATAAGAATTTTCAATTTTGCACCTTTGCAAGATATATCCAAAAAGATTCTTTTCATTCTAATTACATAAATTTACAAAAACATCTTTTAACCTTTGTCAAAAAAGGCTATAAAATTTTACACACATCTAAAAAAGATTATAGAATTAATTCTTATGAGGTTTTGTTTTTAAAATCAGGAAATTACACCCTTAGCAATATAGGTTTAAAAGATGGAATTTATGAAGCGCATTTATTTTTCTTTGATAATGCTTTTTTAATAGAACTAATTTATAAATACAAGCATTTGCTCAATTTTAATCCCTCTTGCTTAAATGATGAAATTTTTTGGATACGAAATGATAAAATTTTGCAAGGAATTTTAGAAAGCTTTAATCCATATTTTGATGAAAATACGCAAATTTTAGATCCAATTATTAATTTAAAATTTGAAGAGATTTTTTTGCATTTGCTTTTAAATAAAAATTCAAATTTTATCACTTTTTTAGCTGAAATTTTAAAAGAATTTCGTCTGGATTTATCTCAGCTTTTTGAGTATTGTGAGAAAGAATTTTTAAGTGTTCAAGAAATGGCCGATTTTGCCAAGCTTGATTTGGCGAGTTTTTCTAGAGAATTTAAAAAATGCTTTAAGATGAGTCCAAAAAGATGGTTGGATGAAAAACGTTTGCAAAAGGCTAAATTTTTGCTTGAATTTTCTAAAAAAAATATCAATGAAATAGCGACAGAATGTTCCTTTTCTTCTATATCTTGGTTTATAGAAAGATTTAAAAAAAGCTACAAAATGACTCCTAAGCAATATCAAAAATCAAAAAACTTATATTTTTAATCAAAAAACTAATACATTTTATTTTTTTTAAAATATATAATTTTTTTAATTTTTTAACAAGGAGATAAAATGAAAAAATATATTTTAAGTCTAGCTTTGTTAGCAACTTGTGCTTTAGCTGGTGAGTTAAAATATCAAGAAATTGAAGGATTTTTAAGTCCTGAAAGTGTTTTTGTAGATAAAAATGCCGTATATGTTTCCAATGTAGGAAAAAAGCTTGAGCCTTTAGCAAAGGATAATGATGGTTTTATTTCTAAACTTGATAAAAATGGAAAAGTTTTAGAATATAAATTTTTGAGTGGTTTAAATGCTCCAAAAGGTATGAAAGAAATTGACAATATTTTATATGTTGTGGATATTGATACGCTAAAAGGTTTTGATCTATCCACTAAAAAAGAGGTTTTTACTTTGCCTATAAAAGGAGCGATTTTTCTTAACGATATAGAAAAGCTTAATGATACAACGCTTTTAATCAGCGATACAGGAACGGGTATTGTCCATAAGATTGATTTGAAAACAAAAAAATATGATGAATTGTTAAAATTAGATCTTAAAGAATTTGGCGGCCCAAATGGTTTGTTTTTACACCAAAACCTTCTTTATATCGCTGGATATGATCCTAGTGGAGTTAGCGGAGGAGTGGTTTTAAGCTATGATCTTAAAAATAAGAAAATTCAAGTGATCAAAAGCGAAAAAGAACCTTATGATGGTATAGTTTTAAAAAATAATATTTTATATGTAAGTTCTTGGGGAAAAGATCTAAAAGGTGTAATTTATGCTTTAAATTTAAAAAATAAAAGTGTTAAAAAACTTGATCTTCCTTTGATAAAAGGACCAGCGGATATATTTTTAGATAAAAATAATTTATGGATTCCTAAGATGGCAGAAGGTAAAATACTTAAGGTTGAACTTGAGTAAAGGAAATTATGACTTCTTTTAAAAAAATTTTTTGGCTTAATATTTTTATCGTTATCATTATAGCCTTCAATCTTAGAGCCCCTATTACAACGATAGGGCCTATGGTTGATGTTATCAAAGAAGAATTTAATCTAAATTCCACTTTTTTAGGAATTTTAACCAGTTTGCCTTTGATAGCTTTTGGAAGTATTTCCTTTATCGTGGGTTATTTTTCCGCTATTCGTGCGGTTATTGTAGGAATTTTTTTAATCTTTATTGGTGAGCTTTTACGTTCTTATCTAGGGCTTTATGGTTTGTTTATAGGTATGCTTGCTATAGGCTGTGGGATAGCGATTGCCAATGTAGTTTTGCCAAGTTTTATCAAAGAAAAATTTCCTAAACAAATGTCAAGTGTTATGGGTTTATATAGCTTTATTTTAAGTGTCTCTTCTATAGTAGGCATTGCTTTAGCTACGCCTTTACTTCATGCTTTTAATTTATCTTTAGCCATGGTATTTTGGGCTATTTTTGCTTTTATAGCCTTGGTGATTTATTTTCCTCAAGCAAAAAATGGAAGGCTTTTTAGAGCTAAAAAACCTTCTTCTAAACAAGTGAATATTTTTAAACACCCTACAACATGGAAAATCACTCTTTTTATGGGATTTCAAAGCTTTTTAGCTTATTCTTTATTTTTTTGGTATGTTCAAATAGTTACTGAAAAAGGCTTTGCTAAAGATTTTGCAACCAATATGCTTTTATTTGGGCAATTAGTTGCTATGCCAGTTTCTCTTTTTGGACCCTTACTTTTAGGCAAGATTAAAAAAGAATACCACACAAGCTATATTGCGATTTTGTGTGCTATGTATGCTATATCTTTTGGAATTTTACTCATTTGTAATAATGAATTTATGATTATTTTGGGCGCTTTTATTATGGGTTTTCCTTGGGGTGGTGTTTTTGGCATAGTTTTGCTTTTTATCGCTCAAAAAAGTCACAATGCACAAATTGCAGCGAGACTTTCAGCCTTTGCTCAAGGCTTTGGGTATTTAATCGCTGCACAAGGGCAGTGGATTATAGGGTTTTTACATGATCAATTTGGAAATTTTTCAGGCGCCATTGTGATGCTTTTTGCAATTGGAATTATAGTAAATATTGTTGGATATCTATCCTATAAAAGCGAAGTTATCAAATAAGCTTAAGTATTTTTTCAAGTAAAATATCCGATCCATTTTTTTGGATAATATCTTGCAAATTTTTAGAGATACTTTCTAAATTTGTATCTAAAATAGTTTTTAAAATTTCATCTACGTTAGCATTATTTTGTGTAAAAATTTTACATAAATTTTGATCTTGTAAAAATTTAGCGTTAAAGTATTGATGATTTTTTGCCGCATAAGGATAAGGGATGAAAATAGCAGGCAAAGCATTAGCGCAAAGTTCAAAAAGTGTGCTTGCGCCCGCTCTTGATATAGCCAGATCGGCTATATGCATTTTTTCTTCTAAATTTGGACTAAAGTCAAATACATCAGCTTTAATATTTAAGTTTTGATAAATTAGTTTGTATTTTTCTAAATCATTTTTTCCACATTGGTGGATAATATTAATATTTTTTTCATTTAAACTAGGTGCTAATTGTATAGCTAATTCATTGATAAAACTAGCTCCTTGAGAGCCTCCTAGAAAAATAATACTTTTTAATTCTTTGCGAATTCTTGCGTGATTAAAAAATTTATCTGCCACAGGATAAGGCGTAAAATCTTCTTCAAAAGCACTAAAAAACTTTTTAGAAAAAGGTTTTAAAAGCTTATTTAAAGAGCCACTTTTTGAATTTTGTTCATGTATAAATAAAGGTATTCCAGAAAATAAAGCACCAAAAGATGCAGGTGCTGCGCTGTATCCTCCTACACTAATAACAGCTTTTACTTTATAGTCTTTAAAAATTTGTCTGCATTCTTTAGAAAGTTTTAAAATGTGTAAAAAAGAATTGATTTTATTGAATTTGCTTTGATTAACAACGCCTTGAGAGCTTAGAAAAAATTTATCCTTAAAACGTGTTTCTTTTTCAAACCACGCTTTATCTTGTCCGTTTTGACTGCCTATATAAATACAAGCTATATTTTTTCTTTGCGCACTTTCTAATAAACATCTTACTATGGCTAGATGTCCACCTGTGCCACCTCCAGTTAAAACGATCATAATTTAACCTTTTTAGAAATCATCAATACATACCCTATGCCTATACAAATTGCCCACATGGAACTTCCACCATAACTTAAAAGCGGAACCGCAACACCTTTAAGCGGAGTAAGGGAGATAATACCAAAGGCATTCATAAAAAATGAAAAAAGCAAAAGTAAAGCAATGCCAGAGCAAAAGATAAAATGCTCTTTTTTATCGCAACGTCCTGCTATTCTAAAAATTCTTAAAATCATCCAAAGATAAATAAAGCAAATAATTCCGAGTCCAAAAAGTCCGATTTCTTCTGTGATACCAGAGAGGATAAAGTCTGTATGAACTTCACTTAAAAAACCTAATTTAAAAGTTCCAAGCCCTAAACCTTCCCCAAATATCCCTCCATGGGCTATAGCATTTAAAGAGTGTGAAATTTGATATGGCTCTGCATTAGTACTTACTCTTAAAGCATTAGCCATCCAATCAGGAAGCATTGGCAAAAAGGCATCTTGTATATTTCCCCACCAAGATGCGATTCTTTGGATACGCCTTTGGTTGCTAAAAATAACCATTATGCCCACCATCATAATGATTAAAGTTCCAAAGGCAAAAAGCCTTTTACTAGCTCCTGCAAAAAAAGCTAAAGCTAAAATTAAAAAGAAAGAGATAACGCTTTGCCCTAAATCATTTTGCGTAATATAAATATATCCTATAACTATAGTTGCAACGATACAATAGGGTAAGAGAATTAAAACCTCATGCTTAATTGCTTTTTTACTATCATCAATACGTCTTGTATAACTCCAAGCTAGAAAATAAATGAGTCCTATTTTAAAAAATTCAACCGGAGATATAGAAAGTGGTCCTAAGCGAATCCATCTTTTAGCGCCCCCACTAGCCGTTGCTAAAGCTGAAGGTAAAAAAGGTAAAATTGTGATAAAGATAAAAGAAACAATAAGAATAGCAAGTATAATTCTTTCAGAATTTTTTTTATCTGGATCAAGCCTTGAAATAAAAAACATGATTAAAATTCCACTCACTCCAAAAAAAAGTTGGCGAGTAAAAAAGTGAAATTCATTATAATTAAAAAAAAGTACAGTAAAAACTGTCAGTGAATATGAAAAAACTATTCCTATAGTGATGAGTATACAACTTAAATAAAATAATTTCTTATCAGCAACCATTTTGATTTTTACTTTTCTTTGTTTTGGAAATAAAATTTATAAAGTTTTATTATAACCAAAATAATTAATTTTTTTGCTAAGTTTTTATAAGGATATTTTGATAGAATTGCTTTTAGTATTATTATTTCAAAGGCAAACTATGATGCAAATTCATAAAATTCTTATAGCAAATCGTGCTGAAATAGCCGTTAGAGTTATCCGCGCTTGTAGGGATTTGCATATCAAAAGTGTTGCAATTTATACCGAACCTGATCGCGAGTGTTTGCATGTAAAAATTGCCGATGAAGCTTATCAAATAGGTAGTGATGCTATAAAGGGTTATTTGGATATTGCTAGGATTATAGAGGTTGCCAAGGCTTGTGGCGCTGATGCTATCCACCCAGGTTATGGTTTTTTAAGTGAAAATTATGAATTTGCTAAGGCTTGTGAAGAATCAAATATTATTTTTATAGGTCCAAAATCTGAAGTGATTCACAAAATGGGCAATAAAAATATCGCACGTAAATTGATGGCACAAAATGGGATTCCTATTGTTCCAGGTACTGAAAAATTAAATTCTTATAGTATAAATGAGATTAAAACTATAGCGGAAAAAATCGGTTATCCTGTGATCTTAAAAGCTTCAGGTGGTGGAGGGGGACGCGGAATTCGCGTTGTTTATAAAGAAGAAGAGCTTGAAAATGCTTTTGATTCTTGCAAAAGAGAAGCACTGACTTATTTTAAAAATGATGAAGTGTTTATGGAAAAATTTGTCACAAATCCTCGTCATATAGAATTTCAAATTTTAGGCGATAATTATGGCAATATAATACATCTTTGCGAGAGAGATTGCTCTATACAAAGAAGACATCAAAAAGTGATCGAAATTGCTCCTTGTCCTAGTATCTCTGATAATCTTAGAAAAACTATGGGTGTAACTGCTGTTGCGGCTGCTAAAGCGGTGGGTTATACTAATGCAGGAACGATAGAGTTTTTGCTTGATGATTATAACCGTTTTTATTTTATGGAAATGAATACAAGAATTCAAGTTGAACATCCTATCACAGAAGAAATTACAGGGGTTGATCTTATCGTGCGTCAAATTCGTATTGCTGCAGGGGAAATTTTAGATATAGAGCAAAGCGATGTTAAACCTAGAGGATTTGCTATAGAAGCTAGAATTACAGCTGAAAATGTGTGGAAAAATTTTACTCCAAGTGTGGGTAAAATCAATGAATATTATCCAGCACTTGGTCCTTCTGTAAGAGTGGATAGCCATATTTACAAAGATTATACCGTGCCACCTTATTATGATTCTATGCTTGCTAAATTAATCGTTAGGGCAACGAGTTATGATTTAGCGGTTAATAAACTTGAAAGAGCTTTAAAAGAATTTACCCTAGATATTAGAACAACCATATCTTTTTTAATTGCGATTACAAAAACAAGAGAATTCAGAAGAGGTTATTTTGATACTTCTTTTATAGAAACTCATTTGCAAGAATTATTAGAAAAAACACAAGATCATCATCAAGAAAATAAAGAAGAGGTGGTGGCTGTGATCGCAGCGGCACTTGAAAAAATCAAAAAAGGAAAATAAATGGATTTTTTAGATAGTTTAAAAAATATAAAAAAAGAAATGCAAACTCATGCCAAAGATATAAAAAAAGAAAAAAAACAAAATAAACAGGAAAAAATTTTAGACAAAGAGATGCAAGAAATTTTTCTAAAGGAAGAAAAATTGCAAGATGAATTTTCTGAATTTATTAAAAATTCAGATATTAAGAAAATTTAATGTTTGAAATTGGATTTTGTACTCTTGAAGATCAATGTCCATATTTAGAAACAAAACGTTCAAGAATAGAATATAAATATATACAAAATTGCTCTAAGGAAATCAATACAAAATTAATCCAACGAGGCTGGAGACGCTTTGGAAGATATTTTTCTCGTCCAATTTGTAAAGATTGCGAAGAATGTCTTAGTCTTAGAATTTTAGCCGATGAGTATAAATTTTCGCGTAGTGAAAGAAGAGTTTTTAAAAAAAATATCAATACCAAAATGATACTTAGAAGACCAGCTTTAAGCAATGAGCATTTATTTTTATACGATAAATATCATCGTTTTATGGAAGATAAGAAGAACTGGAAAAGGTATGATTTAAATTTCAGACAATATTATAATCTTTATATAGATGGATTTATGGATTTTGGTTATGAACTTGCTTTTTATGTTGATAATAAGCTAGTTTGTGTGGATCTTATTGATGAGGTTGAAGATGGAATTTCAAGTATTTATTGTTTTTACGATCCTGATTTTTCACATCTTTCCTTGGGCAAATTTTCTCTTTTAAATGAGATTAAATTTGCTAAAAGTAAAAATTTAAAATATATTTATTTGGGATATTTTGTAAAAAAGTGTCAATCTTTATCGTATAAAGCCGATTATACACCTAATGAAATTTTAAAAGGGACAAGTTCTCTTTTTGAAAATGAGGTTTTATGGGAGAGAGAAGATGCAAATCGTGCAAACTTTAGAAACGATCAATGTTAATACTGATGATATTAGCGTTTTTCAGTATTTTAAAGACTTAATTACCAAAAATTTCACAAAAGTTATAGGGCGGAAAAATAAGATTTTTTCTTTTTTTGAAGAAAATGAAATTCCGCAGCGTCGATATTTTTTAAAGGTTTTAGATCAAAAGTATCGCAAGAGTTCTAATGAAAGCATAGAGAATTTAAAAGATGCACATTTTAAAACTTTTAGGCTTAATTTTGAGCAAAGTAATATGCTAAAACCTATGCTTTTTATAAAAACAAGTTTTGCAGGAAATCAAATTCTAATGCAATTAAGCTCTAATGAAAAATTGTTTGTAACTTATATGAAAAATTATTTTAAAGATCATCAAATAGAATATGATGAAATTACAAATGTTTTAATGCTTAAATATAAAGATGAAAATACCTTGGAACTTTTTGAGACTTTTGCTGATGAGAGTGAGCATTTAAAATATCGCGTTAATTTTGAAGTCGATCGTCAAGAATATAAAGATTTTCGTCAAAATATCTTTAAAAAAGAAAATGCAAAATGGAAATTTAATGCCCTAGCAAAGCTTTTTAATAACTATTTTGCAACCTTAGAATGCACACCGCAAAATGATCTTAGTGAAATCAGACAAAAATATTTAATGATGGTAAAGCTTTATCATCCTGATTTTTATCAAGGAAAAAATGCCCAAGAGAAAGCTTATGCAAGAGAGCAATTTGAAAAGATACAAATTGCTTACAATAATCTTAAAGCCCTATATAAAAACAATGCTTAAAAGACTTAAATCAAGTCTTTTAATCTATTTTTTTTCTTTCATATATCTTTCTTAATTTACTATCAAGAGTGTAACAGAATTTAAAAAGTGCTGGTACAACTAGCAAGGTTAAAAGAGTTGAGCTAACAAGACCGAAAATAATCGCTATAGCCATAGGAGAATTGGACTCATATCCTGCTCCTCTTGAGATGGCAAGTGGAAGCATGGCAAAAATCATTGCAAAAGTTGTCATTAAAATAGCTCTTAAACGAGATTTTCCAGCGATCAATAAAGCCTCATCAGGTTCTACGCCCTCATGGCACTTTTTATTGGCTACATCCACAAGTAAAATCGCATTTTTTCCTACCATGCCAAAAAGTAAGATGATGGCGATTAAAACAAAAAGTGAGAAATTGTACCCCGTGATAAAAAGTCCTATAGAAGCTCCTCCAAAGGCTAAAGGCATGGTAATCATTATAATGAGTGGCAAAATAAGACTTTCATAAAGTGCAGCCAAGACAAGATAGATTAGTACAAAAGCTAATGCTATAGCCATAGCAAAGCCTTGAACAGTTTCTCCTAAAAGATTTATAAAGCCAGAAAAGGCATAGCTTAGATTTGAATTTTTGCCTAAAATATAATCCATATTGTTAAGTAAGAGTTTTCGAACGGCTCCTAGTGAAATATCATTAACTCCGGCTGCAACCTTAATAGATCGGCTTTTATTGTAGCGATTGATGGTTTTTAAATCTTTAGTATAAGAAAAATCAACCACGCTTGAAAGATCTAAATTAATACCTTGATTATTTCTTATATTAATACGCTTTAATGCTTCTATATTTTTCTTAAAATCAGGTGAAAAGCTTAAAATAAGATCATCTTTTGAATTTCCTCTATCCATACTTCCGACGCTAAGTTGCGAAAAAGAATAACTTAGTACTGCAGCAATATATTCTGGATTAACATCTAAAAGTTTTGCCTTTTCTTTGTTAATGTGTAAAGCAACAGCATCTTTTGTGGCATTAGCATTATCACTTATATCTACAATGTGGGAATTGCTTCCTAAAATTTCTTTAGCACGATTAGCGGCTTGTTTTATGGAGTCTAAATCATCGCCTAAAACTAAAAATTGAACTGGATCATCAATTCCTGCACCTTCAATTTTTGGAAGTTCTAAAACTTTAATTTTGATACCATCTTCTTGGAATTTTTGACGATATAAATTAACTATCGCACTTTGCCTTAACTTTCTCTCGCCTAAATTTTTGAGTTTGATATAAATTTTAGCTTTTGTAGCGTCTTTGGCATCATCATAACCTAAAATCAAAAAGGCGTATTTTACGTTTTCATCTGTTTGAATTTTTTCTAGTAGATTAAGACTTTTTTTTCTCATAGCTTCAAAACTTAAATCCTGCTTACTTTCAAGTAAAACTTGAATTTCGCTATCATCTTCCATAGGTAAAAAATCAAGCCCAATACGACTAGCTAAACCAAAGGATAAGATTACAAAAACGAGACTTGCTAAGATAAATTTAGTTTTATTTTTTAAAATTTTATAAAGTATATTTTCATATTTTTCTTCTATTTTTTGAAAAAAAGCTTCACTTCTTTGATAAAATCGGCTTTCTTTAGGATTTAAAAATCTAGCACTTAAACTTGGAATTAAAAATATAGAAACTAAAAAGCTGATCACAATACCACTTGCAACGCTAATTCCTAGGGCATTAAAAAATAGCCCCGGAATGGATTTCATATAAGAAATAGGGATAAAAACACAAAGCAAAACAACACTGATGCTTAATACACTAAAACCTATTTCATTAACTCCTAAAAAGGCAGCTTGCAAGGGCGAATGTTCTTTTAATTTTTTAGCGATATTTTCAATAACAACAATGGCATCATCTATAAAAATTCCTATACTTAGGGTTAGAGCGATAAAAGTGAGGCGATTTAAATCATAACCTAAAATATCAATGATAAAAAAAGTTGAAATAATCGAAGTTGGTATGGCAACACAAGCAATAAGGGTAGCGCTTAAATTTCTCAAAAATAAAAATACAATAATCAGCGTTAAAAAAATACCCAAAACCATATCGAAAATAACCTGTGAAAGGTGTTTGTAGATATTTAAACTTTTATCATAAACAATGTCAAGTTTTATATCGCTAGGAATTTGCTTTTCTAAAGTGCTTAGAGATTTTTTGACATTTTTTATCATTTGGAGTGTGTTATAGTTGCTTACTTTACCAAGCTCTAAAAGCACACCTTCTTTACCTTGATAAATCGCACTTTGTTTTTCATCCTCATAAAGGCTTTTTATGTCTGCAATATCGCTTAAAAATACACCTGTTTTGATGCGTAAATTTTTTAACTCATTTAAATCATTAGCCTCAAAATAACCTTTGATAATATAATTATCATCTTGATTGTTTAATTCTCCTAAAGCTTGTTTAAAATTTTGACTTTTGATGATATTGGCTACATCATAAGCATTAAGATTATATTTTTGTAATTGTTCAGGCTTTAAATTGATACGAATTTGAGGCTTTAAAAAACCCTTAGCATCGATTTTTCCTACACCATCAACCCTTTGCAAAAAAGGTTTAATTTTGTCATTGATGTTTTGCATCAGTGAAAGTTTATCGGGTGAGTAAAGAAAAAGTGATATAGCCGAGCCTGAATCAGAGCTTATTTTTTCAACTTCAGGTTTGGTTGGAAGGCTTAGGGTGCCTATTTTATCTCTTACATCGTTGGCAGCTACCTCAAGATTTTTTCCAAGTTTAAACTCAACAACAGAAACGCTAAAATTGTCATACGCAACCGAAGTGATGGTTTTAACCCCATCAATTTCACTCAAGGCATTTTCAATTTCTTTGGTGATTTTTGATTCTATAAAATTTAAATCCCCATTTGCTTTGCTTGTGATTTTAATAAGAGGTATGGAGACATTAGGAAATAAATTGACACTCATGTTAAATGCAGAAATAAGCCCAAAAATAATGAGTGCTAAAAAAAACATCAATACAGTAATAGGTCTATTTATCGCTAATTTAAACATATTTTAATCTTTTGTAATGATTTTACCTTCCCCAAAAAGACCTGGGGTTAATCCAGAAGCTTCAACTTCGGCATAAATTTTTCTTGTCTTAACTTCTATACTTGGATAAATTAAGCTGATTTTTCCTTTGATTTGATTATCGCTTTGATCTATTTTATAGATAAATTCATCTCCAACCTTTACTTTGTCTTTATATTTTTCATCAAAGCTTAAAACAAGTTTGCTTTGCGGATAAGAAAAAATTTCTACTAAAGGTTGGGCTACTCCACCAACCCCTTCTCCAATTTGTATAAATTTGTTTGCAATGATTGCATCATAAGGGGCTCTTAGTTCTTTTTTTTCGAGTATGTTTTTATAGTAATCTATATTGATTTTAGCCTTGGTTAAATTTAAACTAGCAATATTAAATTGTGTTTTCATATCTTCATAGCTTTGTTTATCGATAACATCTTGAACGGAATTGATTTTTTTCATCTTGCTTTTTGTATTTTCGTATTGAGCTAAGGCTAGGTTATATGAATTTTTAGCATTTTCAAGGGCTATTTTTTCGCTAGTTTGATCAAGAGCAAGTAAAAGATCCCCCTTTTTAACCTTTTGTCCGATTGTGATTGGAATTTGAGAAACTATTCCTATGCTTTCTATGGCTAATTTGCTTTGTTTTGAGGCTTCTACATTGAAACTAGCATAAATTTCTTCCGCAAAAATCATATTGAAAGAAAATATTAAAAATAAAAATATTTTCATTGTTTCACCTTTGAAATGATTTGTATTCCAGCATTAAAATAATAATTTGCTTTTGTGATTTCAAATTCATTTTGTGCTAATTCTAAGTCGCTTTGAGCTTTAAATTTAGCCTCTAAAGCTTGTAAGTATTCCACGTAAGAAACAAGTCCTGCGCTGTATTTTTTATCTATACTTTCAAAAGCTATATTAGCAGCTTTAAGTGCTGATTTTAAAGCCATAATTTGTTCTTTTAAAACTTTTATATTTTTAAGTAAATATAGTAATTCTTCGCGGTTTTTTCTTTCGTTTAATCTCGCATTTGCATTTGCAATTTGCACATTTAAGCGTTCTTTTTCAACCTTTTTAGCTCTAGAATTAAAATCAAAAATTTTCCATTCTAAACCTAAAATAATTTGATTATTTTGTGAATATTTTTGCAAAATTTCATTGGTTATATCAATAAAAGGATAGGGGACTTTTGGATTGTAATTGTTTTTGTAAAATCCGAAATTATCCTGAATAAAAAATTTAGGATAGTATTGAGATTTAGCTAAATTAACATTTTCTTTAGCTAAATTAACATTTTCTCTTGCAATAAGCACGTCATAATTATTTAACACTTTATCATAAAAAGGTTTTTCTAATGTCGCTTGGCCTTCAGGGATGAGATTTTCTCCTGTTAAAATTCTAATTTCTTTTTGGATATTTTCAAGTTTTAATTCATTTTGATGTAACATTAAAACACTTAAATGAAATTTAGCCTCTATGCTTTCTAATTCATCCTTAGAACTAAGTCCTGTTGAATAAAATTTTTTCAATCTTTGCAAAGTTGATTTTAAAAACTCCACTTTTTGTTCATCTGCGGCTATGATTTTTCTTAAACTTAAAGAGTTAAAATAAAGAGTAGTTGCATTTAGGGCTAAATAATTTCTAGTTTGCTCTTTGCTAAGCAGACTGATTTTTTCTTGTTCTTTTAAAGCCCTTAAATTAGCTTCTCTAGCTCCGCCATCAAAAAGTAGAAAATTAAGAGAAAATTTGGCAAATAAACTTTCTTGAGGATCGATGATAAAACGATCTTTGTTGTTAGCCACGTAGGCTGAATTTAAACTAAGGCTTGGCAAATAATTTCTAAAAGCTTCACTGCTTGCAAGTTTAGCTTGTTCGCTTTGAATTTGTTTAATAAAATATTGCTCGTTTTTTTGACTTAAATTAATAAGTTCTTTTAAATTAGAGCCAAACAATGCTAAAGGTAGAAATAAAATAATATTTAAAAATCTCATAAGCTAGAGTATAACATACTTAAGCTTAAGAGAATTTAGTGTGATTAGTATTTATAAGAAACGGATAAAATTCCTTTGATACCTTCTCCATAATAGCAAGAATAATAACATCCGCTAACATATTTTTTATTAAAGATATTATCGATATTTAATTGAACATTCCATTTATCATAATTATATCTAAAGGCAAGATCATAAAGTGTGTATGAAGGCACCTTAATATTAGGGTTGCCAGCTTCATCGGTGCTACTTCCTATATAGCGTATTCCAAAGCTACTTTTAAAATTTTGCTTATGATCGATTTTAAAGGTATGAGAAATTTTAGTGGCAAAAATATCTTTTGGCATCATTGGCGTTCTTATGGTTTTTAATGCATCTAAAGAGGTGTGAGTTTGAAAATAATGTGTATAAGCTAAAGTATAATCTATGCTTTCACTCAAAGCCACATTTGAGCTTAGTTCTAAACCTTTAGTATTTTGCTTTCCAGCTTGTATGGATACAGGTATAGGTGCACTTGGATTAGCATTGACTAGAGCATTTTTTTCTTGGATGTCAAAATAAGAAAGATTGAGTTCCCCATCGATAAAATAAGGAAGATATTTAAAACCAGCTTCGTATTGTCTGCTTTCATAAGGTTTATAATCCTTGCCATCTCCATCGCTTCCAGCTATAGGCCTAAAGGCTCCTGAGTAACTTACAAAAGGCATCAATCCTATATCTTTAAATACATACATTAAGCCTGTTTGAAAGGTTGTGTGATTGACATTATAATCGCTTTTGCTTCCAAAGCTTTTTGCATTGCTTTTAGCTTTATCAAAACGCATACCAAGATCCAAAATCCATTTATCATAAAGTTTAGCTCTATCTTGGACATATAAGCCTAATTGTGATTGTTTTACTAAATAAGTAGGCACTTTGCTTTTAATTTGTGGGGTATGATCAGGATCAAAGATATTGACTTTATCTGCACTTCCATAACCATATTTTCCATTGACATAGATATATTGATAATCTATTCCGCTTGTAAGGGTATTTTCAAGTTCTTTGTAGCTATTTTTTAAAATCAGTCTATTATCTAAGGTATGGCTTCTTGCTATACCATCTAAGATGATAGAACTTCTTGTGGCTGTAGTAGGATTGTTAAGATCTAAAGCTGAAAAACTTACAGCAAATTGACTTTTATCTTCCATATTGTAGCGATAATTTTGCATAAAAGTTAATTCATCATTGAAATAATGTATGAATTCATATCCTAAGGAATATTGCTTTCTTTTTAGATAATCACTCAAAGGCGATCCTAAATTTGTACTTGGTTTAATTGTTCCTTGCGGTGTATCAATAATGGTTCCATAAACAGGAAAAAAGCCGGTTGTAGGGACTCCTTGATCGTATTGAAAACTTGCAAGAAGTGTTAAAAAAGTATCATCATTTATATCTATGGCTAAACTTGGTGCAAAATAGTAATGCTCTTGCCAAGTTCCATCAAGCTGTCCATTTTGTCTAAAATAATTTCCTACGATTCTAAAATTACTGTTTGTATTAAAAGCCTTATCTCCAACATCAAAAAATAAGCCATTTTGAGATAAATTTCCTATCTTAGCTCCAATTTCTGCTATAGGAGTTTTTTGAGGTCTTTTACTGACTAGATTGATCACGCCGCCGCTTTGAGAAGAGCCATAGCTTAGAGAATCAGCCCCTTTAACAACTTCTATTTTTTCTAAACCATACAAATCAGGAGACCATCCAAAATATCCACCCTTGTAAATTGCTGTTCCGTCTAAAACCAAACTTGCATCAAATCCTCTTAATTTAAGCCAATCTGTCGTATCTAAATCCGCACCATAAATTTGAGAAACAAAACCACTTTCATAGCGAGTGATTTCATCAAGTTGTTCTGCGCCTTCTTCTTGAATTTGTTTAGAGCTGATCACAGAAATACTTTTTGGACTAAGATAATCCACGCTTTGGCTTCCTTTTTCAACAGATCCCACAACGCTAACAGCGCCGAGTTCATAAGAGGATTCTTTAGCTAAAGCTAAACTTGCACTTATTGAAATAAGTAAAAAAGAATTGAATATTTTATTCATAAAAACAAGATCTCCTTTTTTTGTAAAAACAAATTGAATTTTAATTATAATAATGAAATTGACTTTCAAAATGTGAATTATATAATTTTAAAATTTAAAGAAAAATTATTTTTTATTTATTTTTTATTTTTCTTTATGTTATAATCCGAGCTTAAGTTTTTCAAAGAGGATATGATGGGTAATGGCACTCATAAAAAGTTGCAATGTAAATTTTAAAAATCAAAATCAATATATTATTTATCCTACAAATTTATGTTTTGAAAACGATAAAATTTATGCTCTTATGGGGCATAATGGTTCAGGAAAATCTACTTTATTGAAAATTTTAGCCAGACAATTAAAACCATCTTCTGGAAAAGTTTGCTTTGATGATGAAGATATAGCGAAACTTCCTTCAAAAAAATTAGCTCAAAAAATAGCTTATTTGCCGCAACATTTGCCTAATTTAGGATATTTAAGCGTAAGAGAACTTGTGAAAATGGGGCGTTATTCTTATGAAAAATTGTTTTTTAAAAATCAAGATGAAGGATTGATCGAGGAAGTGATGAGATTGACAAATACTTTAAGTTTATCAAATAGAGAAATTCATACCCTTTCTGGCGGAGAAAAGACAAGGGCTTTTTTAGCCATGCTTTTGGCTCAAAAAAGCGAATTTTTATTTTTAGATGAACCTTTGGCTGCTTTGGATATCGTGTATCAATTTGAATTGATGGAATTAATATCTAGATTAAATAAAGAATTTAAAGTAGGTATAGTGCTGATTTTACATGATATTAACTTAGCGGCATTGTATTGTGATGAAATCATTGCTTTAAAAAAAGGAAGGGTTATTTTTAATGCAAGCAAGCAAGAGTTTATGCAAGAAGAAAAATTAAAAGATATATTTAATATTGATGCTAACATTATAGAGCATCCTAAGAGAAAATCTCCTATTGCGCTTTTTTGATATGAAAAAAATTGCCGTTTTATTTTTAATTTTATTTGAATTTATACAAGCTAAAGAATTAAAAATCATCGCTTTAGATTGGACTATGGCTGAAACAATGATGATGTTAAATTATCAACCTTTAGCGGTTGGAGATAAAAGGATATACAATACTTGGGTTGAAGAACCTGCTTTGCCTAAAGATATAAAGGATGTTGGTCTTAGAGTTCAGCCTAATATAGAATACATGATCAATTTAAAGCCTGATTTAATCATAACTTCATCTTTGTTTAACATTGATAATCATATTTTAAAAAATAAAATCAAAATCATCGATTTTTATCAAAATAAAAAAGATGTGTATTCTAGCATCAACGAAGGTGTTTTACAGATAGGAATTCTCTTAAATAAAAAGCAAGAAGCTTTAAATCTTATCGACGATACAAGAATCTTTTTTGAAACTTCTAAAAAGAAATTGCGCTATACTAAACCTATTGCTATAGTTCAATTTATAGATAAAAAACATTTAAGAATTTATAACAAACACAGTCTTTTTGGTGCGGTCTTGGATCAACTTGGTTTAAAAAATGCTTATGATAAAAATACAAACAATGCTTGGGGCGTTGATATCATAAGTTTTTTAGATCTTTTAAAACTTCCAAAAAAGACAAAATTTATAGTGATTAAGCCAACTCCTTTTGTGCTCGATAAAGAATTAAAGCAAAATCCTTTTTATCAAAAAATGAATATTTTTAAGGATTATAATGAATTAGAGCCTATTTGGAGTGCGGGATCATTGATGAGTATGAGACGTTTTGCTAAAGATCTTTTGAAGGTGATTGAGTGAAAAAAATTATTTTTTCATGTATATTTGTATTGATTGCTTTATTTTGTATTTTTCTTTTTTTTGAATTTGATTTTTTAAAAAAATATGATCAAGAAAATTTACTTTCTTTTGTTTTTATAAATTATAATTTAAGCCGTTTTTTTATGTGTTTATTGTGCGGTTTTTTACTTGCTTTTTCTTCTTTGATTTTGCGTATCGTGATGCAAAATCCTTTAGCCAGTGATACAACTTTAGGTGTGGCTCCAAGTGCTAGTTTTGCTATTTTAATCGCTACTTTATTTTTTCCTGATTTTTTAAATATTTCAAAAGTGTTGATGGGCTTTTTAGGGGCTTTTTTAATTTTATTTTTAATTTTTATTTTTATGCTTAAAAAGCATTTAAATTCTACAAGTATCATCCTTTTAGGTCTCATAAGTGGGATGGTTTTTGGTGCTTTAAGTTCTTTGATGATTCTTTTTTATCCAGAGGAAAGCAAGTCTTTTTTACTTTTTAATAGTGGTTATTTTACTCAAAATGGTTTTAAAGATGTTATAGAGCTTTTTTGTTATTCTAGCATAGCGTTAATTAGCTTGTATTTTTTTATCCCTTATTTAAAAATTTTAAATTTAGGAGATGAGCTTGCAAGCAGTGTTGGGCAAAATATCTTTTATGTTAAATTTTTTGCCTTGTGTTTGAGTGCTTATTTTATCACTTTGGTGGTTTCTTTTGTAGGAGTGATTAGCTTTTTAGGTTTGTTTGCGAGTATTTTTGTGGAATTTTTTAAGATAAAAAACACAAGAAAAGAGTTTTTGCTTTGTGGTTTTTTAGGCTTTTTTTTATTGTTTGGGGTGGATTTATTTTTACAAATTTTACAAATTACAAAAGGGGTTGATTTGCCTACAGGGGGATTTTTGGCATTGTTTGGATCTCCGCTACTTATTTTTGCTGTTTTTAAAATGCTAAAAGAAAATTTTAGCGATGATGATATTTATATTTTTTCTTATTTTAAGGAAAAATATATCATTTTAGGTTTAATCTTACTTGTTTTGATGCTATTTTTTTTTAATTTATATTTTGATTTTTCAACTTTGAGTTTTAAAAATATATTGAATGAAATTTTAGCATTAAGATTAAATAAACTTGTTATTTTGCTTTTATGCGGTGTTTTGTTAGCTTTGGTTGGGTTTATCTTACAAAGATTGAGTTTTAATCCTATGGCATCACCTGAGATGCTAGGGATTAATTCCGGAGCAAGCTTGGGCGTTTTATTTGCTTTGTATTTTTCTTTAGAATATGTTCAAATTTTTGCTATTATAGGGGCTTTATCGGTTTTATGCTTTTTATTTTTTTTAAGCTTTAAATTTAATATCAATATGCAAAAAATCATCCTTGTAGGTATAGCTATAATGTTTTTTGCAGATGCTTTGAGCAAAATTTTCTTAGCTAGTGGAGATTTTAAAGCTTATACTTTTTTAGCTTATACTCAAGCAGGACTTATTAATATAGATGAAAATTTAAGTTTATTTTTATTAATTTATACAGGTATTTTTTTGTTAGCCTTATATATGCTATATCCTAGTTTGAAGATTTTTTCTTTAGGGGAAAATTGCGCTTTAAGTGTAGGGCTTAATGTGGTAAAAATTAGAATTATCTTTCTTGTTTTAAGTGCCTTTGCTTGTGCTTTAAGCGCTTTATGCATAGGTCCTTTTAGCTTTGTGGGTTTATTGGCTCCTCATATTATGAAATTATTGGGTATTAAAAAGCTTTATAATCAACTTTTTGTGGCAGCTTTGCTTGGAATTTGCTTAATGTTTTTAGCTCATTTCATATCTAAAATCATTTTATTTCCTTATGAAATTCCTTTGGGTATTGTAGCGACTTTACTAGGAAGTATTTATCTATTTTTTACGATAAAAAGATATTAAAATTTTTATTAAGCTCGTATTAAGTATAATCAAATTTTAATTTCACC
>NZ_JACHTP010000024.1:0-27433 GCF_020135855.1 Campylobacter sp. B0100352/1 | reverse complement strand
AAAAATACTTTTAAATATTTATATGGAGAAAATGTAACCTATAATGAAAAAAAAGTTCCTAAAAAATATTATCAAATGGATGCTTTATATTTAAAAGATTACAATATTAATCCTCTTATATCTAAAGCTAAAATCAATAAACTAGGTATAGGTTATGATGAACTTTTAGAACTCATACAAAATGATCAAACAAGTCTTAAATATCCTGAGATTGATGAATTTAAAGTGATAGATGAAACAAAACACAGTGAAGAATATGGTTGGGAATTTCTATATAAAGTGGTTTTAGATCCAAAGAAAAGACATAAGGCTAATTATGAGGATATGGTAAGACTTTCACAAACTCAAAATGAGTATGGTTATACTCCACGACACGGTGAAACTTTGGCTGATGATAAAGTGTATGCTATAATTATAAAGCAATATTATAATGCTAGAGTTTTTTTAATACAAAACAATTTTCACTCTCAAAATCTTATATTTGAAAGTTTTAGGATGAAATTAAGAGAAGATGAGGATTTTAAAAGACAAATAAAAGAAAATACAATTTTTACTGAATTTGGTGAGACTATCGGTCCTAAAGCGTATGATTGGATAGTACAAAGTGATGCTTTTCTTGCCTATCGTTTCAATCAAGCTTTAGCCTTAGCTTTTTTAAATGCTTATGATAAAGGAAAATAAAATGGAATTCGAAAAAATAAGCTTTAAAAAATATAATAAAATCAAAACATCACTCTTAATCTCAGTTGAAGGTTTAAAAACAGAAGTTTATAGGGATAATCAAGGTATAGCGACTATAGGCATAGGTATAAATATAGGACAAAAAAGTCTAAAAGGTATCTGGATAAAACTGATTTTATATTATTTATTTGGTTTAATAAAAGATCTTAAAGATATTCCTTATGCACGATTTGATTCTGATAACGCTTTAAAAAAAATCATTAAAGATACAAAAAGTTATAAATATAAAGAATATCAAACATTAATACAGAGTATTTCAAATAATATTTTTAAAACTTTGGAGACAGATATTAGAACTTCTACTCTCAATAAAATCATCAAGGATGCAATAGAAAATTATTGCAAGGAAACTGAACAAAGGCAAAAAAGTAATCCTAAAGCAAGTTTAGAAGAACTTCAAAGATTAAGCGATGAGGATTTAAAAATAAATAAAGATAATTCTAGTAAGTATTTAGAATTTAAACTTAGCGAAGAACAAGCTGAAGAACTTTTTGAAATTATATCAATAAATTATGAATTAGACACCTTGCATTATTTTAAGAAGAAAAATATTCTTTTTTTTCATAAAAATAAGAACAAAAAAGAAGATAAAAAAGAATATTATCAAGAATTCATTCCTTTTGTGAGTGCCACTTATCAAGGTGGTAATTTTATCATGCAAAATAAACTTTTAGAAAAAGCATTCAATGTTTATAAAAGTAGATTTTTTATTTGGGCTATTATAAGATATTTCATAGGCAAAGATGCAAGAAGAATGATATTGCAATCATGTATTTTTAATTTTAATGGAAAATTAAAAAAAGAAGAAGAAAGTGATGAAGAAAAACTTGATACTTGTATAGATATTTTTAAGGTATTAAATTTAATACATCCTACTGAAAAACAAACCTATTTTTCTTATTTTAAAACAATGGAACAACATATGCTTAAACAAATTAAAGCTGTAAAAACAGAATATGATAATAAAAATGTGGATATTTCTGGGTATAAAGTTTATAACTATGTCAATCCCAATGAATTACAAGCTTTAGTAAGTATTTTAAAACCTTATGTAAAATACTTTAATGATGAAAAATTTATCGGTAAAGCTAAATTTGAAACTGAAAGTGATTTTAAAAAATATAAAGAAAAAGAAAGCGATAAAGAATATCGCTTTAAGACTGAAAATATCTATGTTATGGATAATAGTAATTATAATGAAGTTTTAAGAGCTCTTAGAGAATACAAAAATGCTCAAGAAACAAAAGAAAATATTTTAGTTTTTATTATAGAAAAAATTAATATGGAAATAAAAATTGAACGGCCAAGTAATACCTATCTTTATATTATGAGTGTAAAGGGTAATTGCTTTGATTGCTCTTATATAAACAATCCTTTCAAAGAAAATACCAAGCAAAACGATAAAGCTGAACTTTTTTTGTATGAAAAATTAAGCGATGGTAAAACAAAAACCACTTCTTTGGCAACTAAAGAGCTAGAAATGAAAGAAAAGGAAACAAATGATCAAGAACTGATTGCAAATTATAATGGCATAAGCTATTGCTTTGATATACTTAATCAATTAAAGATTGAAAGAGATAGTGAATTGCTTTTTACTCTTAGCAATTATCGCCATTATTTAGAAAATCGAGAAAATTCTCATATTTTAAAAACCGATCTTAAACCAGATAAAGCTTATTCTACCTTAGGAATAGAACTTAAGATTCCTAGAACCCAAGATACTTTTTGCAATAATGGAAACTTTACTATTAATATTAATGATATTGATTTACAAAAAATACAAAACTATACTAATAATGTCATTACTGAAGGTACTCCTATTTATATCTATGTTCAAGAAAACCAACAAAATTATGTTTGTAAGTTAGAAGATAAAGCACTTTCTCGCAATATATACCTAAATAGGACTTTAGAAAAAGATGAACAAGGTAATCTAAAACTTATAAATACTAAAAATATATTTATAGGTTTTAAGGTTTTTAGTAGTATAGCAATGGCAAATAATACTTTTTCGCAAAAACTACAAATATGCGTTGAAGATTTAAACAAAGGAGATAAAACGGTAAAATTTAACACCCCTTATTGTTATTTAATAGAAGATAAAGTATATGAAGAATGGAGAGAAGAAAAAGAGAAGTCTGTTGTAAGTTTAGAATTTGATGGCAGAGCACTTACAATAATTACATATGAAAATGATAATATTGCAAGAATTTCTTTTCAAGCAGTAAGCGGTAGGCCACAAGAAGATGAAAATGGGAAATATTATTTTACCTATGAAAAAGAAAGACAAATGTTGAAAGATGAAGGACCTATACCTGAAGGAGAGTATTATATTACTCCTTTAAGTGAAAATGAAAATGATGGGCTGCAAGAATTAAATGTAATGAATAAAATTGCAGGAATAGCAAAATTTGGAAAGTTTCCAGGCACATGGTATGCTTGGGGAAATATTCGAATTCCTATACAACCTAAAACAAAAACTTTAACTAATTCTCAAGGGCAAACTATTGTTAGAGATAATTTTTTTATTCATGGAGGAGACCGAGTGGGTAGTGCTGGTTGTATTGACTTATGGAAAAATAATGATACCTTTTTCAAAGTTTTTTTACAATATGTAGAAAAGTACAAAGACGAAATTCTTAAAAAAGAAGGTAAAGTTTCTTTAGTGGTAAAATACGAAAATAATACTAAAGTAGAATGTGATAGTGATTTCTTTACTAAATCTTGCAAGATTATAAATTAGAGTGTGAAATTAAACGTTTTGATTAACTTTTATTTTTAATATTAAGGAATGATATTTTTATTATCAGTCAATAAGTTTAAAATATTACAATGTTAATTCTTAGTTAATGGGATTTTATGTACTTTTGTAGAAAAATGCATGATTACTATTATTTTATATTATATCATTTCACTAAATTATTCTTTTTTATGCAATAAAATGTAAAAATTTAGTTTATTTACAATAGGCCTTAATTTCTTGTACAATAAGGAAAACATAAATTGCTTGAATTTTCTTGTTTGTATGTTTAAACAAGCAATAAGAATTAAAACTAGGAAGTATAAATGAAATGGTTATTGGTATTTAAAATTTTTATAGTTTCAATTTGGATTGTTGGTATGATGGGTTTTATTCAAGAGGTTGTAAATAATTCTAAAACTTTTGTAGAATTATTAAGCAATCCACGTATCTTTTTAATTTTTTGTATTATTTTTTTAGGTTGTGTGAGTATAATATTAAATTTTATTTTTAAAAATAAAAATATTTTAATCAATTATTTTTTATTTTCCTTTTTCTTTTGTGCCTTTTTACTTTTTATAGATTTTTGTATTTTTTATTTTAAAGAACTACCAAGGTATACAAGTTATACAGATTCTCTTGGCATGATATGCGCTTTGTATTTTTTATTTTGTTATGTATTTTCTGGATTTATGGTTTATGGGGTTTTATCTCTTTTTAAAAAAAATTACAAAAAAGTAGCAATTTGTTTTATTATTTGTATATTTTATTATTATCCTTTTATTGCTCTAATTGGCTTAGCTATTATTAAAATTTTTGTACAAAAGTAAAAAATAAAAAAACTAAAATAAGTCAGAGATGCTTGGGTAAATTACACTAAAGCAGATATAAAAGGGTATGCACTTTTTAAGATCCAAACTCATTATAAATTGGCACGCCTATATTTGAGATCGATGAAAACGATGGTAAAATATTAATCAATTTAGTATCCAATAGCTGCAATTGGCGTATCGTAACTTCCAAATTTATCAATTTAATGCAAGATTTAATCAAAGATAATGATATGAATTATTCAGTTATTAGAATAATCAATTTAAAATCTCCTAAAAAAGCTATTATAAAAATATTTTCTATGGAATATAACAACGATTTTTGTGATATTGAAGTTGAAAAACAAAATAATAGTATAGTTCTTAAGTCAGGTAAATGCAAAGTTGAAGATTTTATCTTGCATAAAGAAATTTTTACAAGATATCACAAATAATAGACATTGATAAACTTAAAAAAATATCAAGAAATGAAAAATTTGCAAAATAAAATTTTAAAAATTTACTTTATAAAAATCGATTAAAAAATCAATAACTTAAATTTATTAACTTTATCTTTTAAGAATTTATGTAAATATTGATTATAAAATATTTACATAAAATCAAGCTATTTTAATTTTATTATTGCTCTTCTTTAATTTTTCTCTTTGCTAATCCCATTTGCTCATAAGCATCGATCTCTTTTTTATACGAGGCAGAAATTTTCTTAAGCTCTTTATTTAAAAAGCTTACAGTTTGAGGGCTTGCATTCATATTTGAAGCCAAAGATGCAACAAATTCTAATTTTTTCTTAGTAGCATCATCTAATTCTTTAGAAGTTTTAGATCCTAATTTATGCGTAGCAACATATAACTTAGCTAATTCTTGTAAATCAGAATCGCTTAAATTTGGATCAGCCGCTGCTGCAATCATATTATCTAAATTAGTATCAAACACTCTTTTAGCCTTTTTTTGTTTAACAACGGGTGTATCTTTATCTTTTTTAGGTATTTTTTTACCACTACTCGTAATCAAATAAGCAATTAAACTTAAAAATAAAAAGAGTGCTAAAGCAACGCAAAAAATTACCATAAAAATATAATTCATTAAAGCCTACCTACAAAATGACGTTTTCTTCTTGAAAAATATGCTAAAACAAGCATTGCAATAAAAATCCAATAAACATAATCAGGAATTTGAACTGCTTCTCCAGCTGCATAAGAATGCATACCGGTTAAAAAATGATTCACACCGAAATAAGTCATAGCAACTACCCAATAAGCAAACATGCTCCACAAAGCAAATACAAATTGGTTGCAATATTTAGGAATCATTCTAAGATGCAAAATTGCAGCATAGACTAAAATAGTTATCAATGCCCAAGTTTCTTTAGAATCCCAGCTCCAATATCTCCCCCAGCTTTCATTTGCCCAAATTGCCCCTAAGAAATTTCCAGCTGTAAGCAAACAAAGTCCCAAAATCATAGCCATTTCATTGATCCTAGTAGCCTCTGTGATATTTCTTAAGATATTAGAATTATATTTTCCATCTTTTTTAAGAAAACACATCAATAATAAAACAAAAATACCCAACAAGGCACACAAACCTAAAAATCCATAACTAGCAGTTATAACGGACACATGTATACTTAACCAATAAGAATTAAGAACGGGTCTAAGATTTGTAATTTGAGGATTTATTTCATTTAAATAAGCCACCATTAACACTATACCCGATAAAATAGAAGTAAGAGATAAAGCTATAGGGCTTTTTTTAGAGAAAAATATCCCAGATAATGATAAAGCCCATGCAATATAAATCATACTTTCATAAGCATCACTCCAAGGTGCATGCTCGGATAAATATGCACGGAGAATCAATCCTATAGTATGGATAACAAAAGCTAATATATTTAGAGTATATACAATTTTAAATATCTTTGTTATTTTTAAATTTGGAGTAATCATTTTAGCAAAAACAATTACCAAAAGTAAAATTCCTGCAATCAAATAAACGGGGATTAATTTTGAAAAAATTTTAATCTTATTTGAAAAAATTTCAGTCTTGATTTTATTTTCACTTGGCATAACTCTATATCCGACTTTACTTTGATACTCTTTAATTAATCCCAAAGCTTTATCTGCCTTAGTCCAATTATTATCACTAAAAGCTTGATCAACTGCCCCAAAATAATTTCGCACCAAAGCTAAAACAATCTCTCCTTCTTCTCCTTTTAAAGTTGTAATAGCAGAATAAGGTGCCAACCAAAGATTATTTTGATCATTTTGTACTGGAATAAATTTAAAAAGCTCTCCACTAAAAACTAAATTAACAATATTAGCTCTTTCATCTAGCTTTATAATCTCTTTATCGAAAGTATTTCTTGTATTTGGATTTTTCCTATTTGCATTTTCTACATATTTTTGAAGTTTATAATGATTGTTTTCATCAAAAAAATCTCTATAAGAAATATATTTTTTATCAGAAACTTTTAAAATTTTAGCAATATCTTTACGAACAGCACTATCATCAGGCATTAAAATAAAAGGTTCATTTTGCCATTTATCCACACCTATAAGCATAGAAAGCATTACTGCGTTAGCATCTTGCCCTTTGTAAGTATCACTGTGATGAATTTTTTCTAAAATTTCTCTTGATAAAGTATCAAAAGGCATCATTCTACCATCTAAAGATTTTTGTAAAACTAAAGAAGCGAGAGCTTTAGCGTGTTCTGGATTTACTATAGGCAAATCATTATCCTTAGCAAAAGCTTTATTTGCTCCACAAAAAATAAAAAATACCAATAAAAAAACTCCGATATTCTTTAAAGAGTCTTGATTGATTAGTCTCACTAAAGTTCTAAATCTTGAATTTGGATTAAAGAAATTTAAAAACATTCCTAAGATTAGTAAAAAATAACCTATATAAGTTGGAGTTTTTCCTGGATCTTTATTGACTGAAAGAACTGTCCCTTTTTCATCTTGATCGTAAGAATTTTGATAAAATCTATAACCATTATAATCTAAAACATTATTCATAAATATCCTATAATCAAAATTTTTACTTCCATCCTTAACTGTAATCTCACTTGCATAAGAAGCCGCAGACATAGAACCTGGATAGCGATCTAAAACGAATTTATTTAAATAAATTTCAAAAGGTAATTTATTGTAAGAAAGTCCCCAAGAAATAAAAAATTTCTGCCCTTCTAATTCAACCACTTCAGGCTTACCATACTCAAAAATATAAAAATCTTTACTTTTATTTTTATAAGTTAATTCAAGTTTTAAAGCATTTTCACCTTTTAGATTTAAGGCTTGATATTCTTTACTCATTGCAAAATCTTTAAATCTTAAAAGCCATGAAGTTTTCCAATTTTGCGGCTCTCCAAAACTTGAAACTAGCATCGTTCTAGCTAATTCCATCCAAGAAGATTTAAACCACAACCAAAAACTTTCATCTTGTGGTCTATTAGCACCTTGAATTTCACGATCTCCATGTAAAGAAGCAAATTTTATAACAAAATTTAGATCTTTAATATTGTAAAGTCTAAGATCTTTAGCATTTTGATTCTCTGTAGTTTTTAAGATAAAATTTTTACCCTCTTTCATATTAAACACGTTTAGATCTTCACTTGAAGTCAAATTTAAATTTTGATCAATTTTTACATAAGGTTTTGCAACATCATCATTCATAAAGGAAAAATTGATTCCATCAATATTTTTAACTTCTCCTTTTTTAAACTCCATTGTCATTCCTTGCATATTTTTTTGAGAAAATGTTATAGCAAGTAAAGGATCTGAAGTATTATTTTCCTTATAAACATAATCAGCATCTAAAATCAAATCTTTATATTTTAAAACAGCCTTATCATTGCCCATATTTAAAGCAAGTTTAAAATGATTAGCAAAAGGTAAATTTCCGATATAACGATCATTTACAACACTATATTGCTCCCCATCTTTGATGGCAGAAAAGCGAACTGAAGTTTTTAAACTCTCTATCAATGAATTTTGCGTATGTTCCCTGATGGATAAAGTTCCCTCAAATCCGTAATATCTCGTAATTCCAGCTCCTACAAGAATAAAAAGAAAAGATAGGTGAAAAATCATCAAAGGCAGTTTTTTTAAATTAAACATTTTATAGCGAAACATACCACATAACAAATTTATACCTAGTAACAATTGAATATATTCAAACCAAAAAGCATCATAAATCATAGCCCAAGCTGTAGGAGTTCCATAAGAACTTTCTATAAAAGTTGCCAAGGCACAAAATAACGCAAAAATTAAAAATAAAATTATAGAAATTCTTAAATCCCCTACACTCTTAATTATTCTTTTCATTTTTTTAATGTCCTTTTTTTACAATCCTAAATATTTTTTTCTAATATCATCATTTCCGATTAAATTTTTGGCTTTATCTTGCATCGCAATTTTGCCATTTTCTAAAACATAGGCATAATCACTTATTTTTAAAGCAGAATAAGCATTTTGTTCAACTAAAAGTATAGTTATACCTTCATTTTTTAAACGAACTATAATATCAAAAACTTCACCAACAATTTTAGGCGCCAAACCCAAAGAAGGTTCATCAAGCATTAAAAGCTTTGGCTCACTCATCAAAGCTCTTGAAATAGCTAACATTTGAGCTTCTCCACCACTTAAACTTCCCGCCATACAATTTTTCTTACTTGCAAGTCGTGGAAATAATTTATACATTTGTTCTCTTAAGTGCTCATAGTTTTCACTATTATTATAAGCTCCGATCTTTAAATTTTCCTCCACGCTAAGATTAATAAAAACACGTCTTCCTTCTGGAACTAAAGCTATACCTTTTTGTACTAAAGTATGAGTTAAATGCCTTTTAGTATCATAGCCTAAAAAATTAACCTCTCCGGTGCGTTTAACTGAATTTAAAAGAGCGTTTAAAGTAGAAGTTTTACCTGCTCCATTAGAACCTATAAGTGAAACTATATTACCTGTATCAACCTTAAAATCTATACCCTTAACAGCTTCAATCAAGCCATAATATACATGCAAATCTTTAACTACTAGCATCAAAATCCCCTAAATAAGCAGCGATCACTTCTTTATGTTCAACCGCATCACTTAATTTTCCTTCAAAGATAGTCTTACCATAATCAAGTACTAAAACCTTATCACAAAGCTGATTAACAAATTTCATATCATGCTCTATCAATAAAATACTGATTTTATATTTTTCTCTTAATTTTAAAATGAGTTCAGCCAACTCATCGCTTTCGCTTGAATTCATACCAGCAGCTGGTTCATCTAGCAATAAAAGTTTTGGGTTTGTTGCCATTGCACGAGCGATTTCAACCTTTCTTTGTTGCCCATAACTTAAACTTGTAGCTTTTTCATTTGCCAAATCAGCTATTCCTAATTCCTCTAAAATGTTATAAGCCTTGAGGTTAAATTCTTTTTCAACCTTGCCAAAACGTCCCAAATGAAAAAATGCTTCTAAAATACTATATCTCATTTGCTTATTAAAACCTATCATTACATTTTCAAGAACATTCATACTTGAAAAAAGTCTTATATTTTGAAAAGTTCTTGCTATGCCTAAATGCACAATTTCATAAGGTTTAAGATGGCTTATTTTTTGATCTTGAAAAAATACTTCCCCGCTAGTTGGTTTATAATTTCCTGTGATAATATTAAATAAAGTTGTCTTTCCAGCTCCATTAGGGCCAATTAAACCAAAAATTTCTCCTTTTTGGATACAAAAAGAAGTCTCATTGATCGCTTGCACTTCTCCAAAAGATTTAGTGATATTTTTTAATTCTAGTATCATTTAAATCCTTTCTTTTTGGAGTTTTTGCTTAAAAAGAAATTCAGCTCTTTATCTCCAAAAATTCCTCTTCTTGCAAAAAGCATAACTAAAATTAATACCAAAGAGAAAGCAACCATACGAAGACCCGGCATAGACTCGATATTGATATTTAAAATATCAATTTTAATCTGCAATTCATCTAAAAATCTCAACCATTCCATACCACCTATAACCAATATAGATCCAACTATGGCTCCAGTTGTCGAACCAAGCCCACCTAAAACAATGATAATTAAAAGCACAAAAGTAAATTCAAAACCAAATTGTTCAGGAGAAACTGATCCAAGAAGGCATACCAAAAGCCCCCCGCCTACTCCTTCTAAAAAAGCAGAAGTTGAAAATGCAAGAGTTTTAATCCAAAAAGTATTGATACCCATAGCACTCGCGGCATCTTCATCATCACGTATAGCTTTCATAGCTCTACCAAATTTAGAATACACTAAATTCAAAATCAAAATAACCGCAATAATTGCAATACCACCCGTCCAATATAAATTAGAAAATAAAGGAACACCATTTAATCCCATCGAACCATTTGTCAAACTTGGAAAATTGATAGCTAATTTTTGTATGATAATACCAAAACCTAAAGTTACAATTGCTAGGTAATCACCCCTAACACGAAAAACCGCAAAAGAAAGGATTAAAGATAAAACACAAGCACTAAATCCAGCAATTATGAGAGCTAAAATAAATGAATTTGTGTGAAAAGCTAAGATAATAGGGCTAGGATCTTCTAAGCTAAATAAATCATTTTTTTGATCAACGCTTAAAAGTACTAAAGCGGCCGCATAGGCACCAATAGCAATAAAACCATTAGGCTCTAATGAAAATTGCCCAGTCACGCCATTGATAAGATTATAACTCACAGCTAAAGTGATATAAATAGCAATTTGATTTAAAATCCCCATTCCATAGCTATCAAAAAAATGCGGTGCTATCACAATAAAAGCAATAGCTAAAATAATATAAATTAAAGCAGAAATTTTCATCTTTATCATCTAAAACCTACTTTTTTCAAAATTAATACCCAAGATTCCCGTTGGTCTAAAAAGCAAAATAAATACTAAAAAGATAAAAGCAAAAGCGTCTTTAAAGCCTGAAAGATCTGGAAAGAAAGCAACAACCATCACTTCAGTAAGTCCTATAATTAACCCACCTAAAACAGCTCCAACCACAGAACCAATTCCACCTAAAACAGCCGCTGCAAACGCCTTAAGCCCTACTAAAGTTCCCATAGTAGGATAAACTGAATAATAATTACTCGACCAAAAAATTCCAGCTAAAGCTGCCAAAGCAGAACCTAAAGCAAAAACAATAGCTATAATGCGGTTTGCATTAATTCCCATTAAATTTACCGTTTGTATATCAAAAGCTAAAGCACGAATAGCAATACCATATTTGCTTTTATAAAGCAAGATAAGAACAATAAACATTACAAGTAAAGTCACCAAAGGAACCAATAAAGAACCTAAAGTCATACTGACTTTACCCAAGGTAACCATTTTTTCAAAAATTGGAGGAACTGGAAATTGCTGCTCTGTTGAAGTGAAAATCATATTAAATAAATTTTGCAAAAAGAAGCTAATCCCAATAGCTGTAATTAAAAGTGAAATTCTAGGAGCTTTTCTTAAAGGCTTGTAAGCAATTTTATCAATAATCACTCCCACAAGAGAAGAAAAAATCATAGAAGCTATTAAAGCGACTATAAAAATTGCTAAGACATAATGATTATCTAATAAAGTAGTATTGATAAATGGAGAAAGACAATTAATAAGCAAAAGCGCTATATAAGCTCCAACCATCATTATATCACCATGGGCAAAATTAATAAGCCTTAAAACACCATAAACCATAGTATAACCTACGGCAATAAGAGCATACATACTCCCTAAACTTAAACCATTAACAATTTGCTGAAAAAATAAAATCGAGTCCATTTTAGTCCTAAGGATTTATTATATCTTTATATATTGGTTTTTGATTTTTAATTTCTTTTACAATAATAGAACGAATAGCATTACCATTTTTATCTATACTGATAACCCCAGAAACACCTTCGTAATTTTTAGTTTGATGAATTTTATCATTGATACATTCGCTTGTTAGGTTATTTTTACAAGCATTCATAGCATTAAGCATTACAAAGTATGCATCAGCACCCATTGCTGAAAAAGCAGGAACTTCTTTATCTTTTTTCTCTTTTTCATAAGCTAAGATAAAATCCTTACCTAGTTTTGTTATAGGATTGTAAGAATCAAAACTATCGGTAAAAATATAATTATCAGATGCTTCCTTAGCTAATTTTATAAAAGTAGCATCCGCAACGCCATCAGCAGAACCCATAGGAGCATTTAAGCCTATGATTTTTGATTGTCTTGCAAACAAAGCTGCCTCGCTATAATAAAGCGGCAAATAAATAAAATCTGGATTTAAAATTTTAATTTGAGTGATTATAGCTCTAAAATCTTTATCTCCTGAATTTACCCTTAATACCTTTAAGATTTTTCCACCTCTTGCTTTAAATTCCTTTTCAAAAGCTTTTGCTAAGCCTAAAGAATAATCCGTACTTTGATCCACTACTACAACTGCTTTTTTAAAGCCAAATTTTTCATTAACATATTTTGCCAAGGAAGATCCTTGAAAACTATCCATAAAGCATACCCTGCTAGAATATTTTTTGTTTTCTAAAAGTTTATCTCCAGTTGCTGCAGGTGCAATGAGTGGAATTTTATTATCTTCAGCTACTCTCATAACTTGTAAGGTATTTGCAGTGATCATTTCACCAATAATACCCAATACTTTATCTTGAGTAACTAGACGAGTTGCCGCACTTGAAGATTCTATTTTATCGCCTTTAGTATCTAAAACTATTAAATTGATCTTATCGCCATTTTGTAAAGATCCTTGCATTTTATTTGCAATCTCAATACCATCTAAGGCACTTTGCCCATAAGCTGCCGTAGCTCCGCTTAGAGGCAAAACAACTCCTAGATTAATATCCTTAGCTTCTAAATTTAAAATTAAAAATGCAATTAAAATTATTTTTTTACTCATGGGTGCTCCTAAGGTTTTATCAAGGCTTTATAAACCTGCTTACCATTTTGAATTTCTTTTATAACAACAGGACGAACAGCATTTCCATTGGCGTCAATGCTTATAAAACCCCCAACGCCTTCATAATTTTTAGTTTGATGAATTTTATCATTGATACACTCACTTGTTAGATTATCTTTACAAGCATTCATAGCATTAAGCATGACATAATAAGCATCGGCACCCATTGCCGAAAAAGCAGGAAGATCTTTATCTCCTTTTTCTTTTTCATATTCAGCAATAAATTTTTTACCGCGATTTGTTGAAGGATTGCTAGAATCAAAACTATCAGTAAAAATCACACCATTAACAGCACTTGAACCTAATTCTATAAAGGTTTTATTATTTACTCCATCTCCTGCGGTTAATAATTTATCAAAACCTAACTGCTTAGCTTGTCTAGCTATCAAAGCTGCTTCTGGATGATAAATTGGCATATAAACAAAATCGGGATTTAAACTCTTTAGTTGCGATACTATCGCTCTAAAATCTTTATCTCCGGAGCTAATTATCAATTTTTTTAAAACTTTTCCACCATTAGCTTTTAAAGATTTTTCAAAAGCTTTTGCTAAACCTAAAGAATAAACATTGCTTTGATCAATAATAATAACAGCATTTTTTAAATTTAAATCTTTAGTGATATAAGTAGCAAATTTATCACCTTGAAAACCATCGCTAAAACAAACGCGAGAAGCATATTTTTTACCGTCTAAAAGCTTATCTCCTGAAGCTACTGGAGCTATAAGAGGGATTTTTTTATCTTCAATAATAGAAATTGCTTGAATTGTGTTTGGCGTAGTGGTTTCTCCAATGATACCTAAAACTTTATCTTGTGTGATTAAACGATTGATGCCGCTTGTTGTTTCTAGTTTATCACCCTTAGTATCAATTATAATTAATTTGACTATATCGCCATTATCAAGCTTTGGATTTAATTTATTAGCAAGCTCAACCCCACTAAAAACATCTTGTCCATAAGCAGCTACCGATCCTGTTAGTGGCAAGACAACACCTATATTAATTGTTTTTGCATATAAACTGCAATTCATAAAAATAAAAATATTTAACAAAAAAACTATTTTTTTCATTGTTAATCCTTTTTAAATTATTTTAAAAAAATATTATGTTCTGTTTTTTTAGGAGGCTCCTCCTCTATCAAATCTTTAACTTGTAAATCAAGAGCAAAATTATCTCCTTTAACATAAGCGATAATATTATCCATATCATCATGGCTTAAATTTTTAGCATATAAGGCCATTTGAGAAGTCATAGTAGAAGTATTATCCAAAGTATAGCCCATTAAAGCTGTTTTAATATCTTCTGCGGACATATCCTTTAATGCTTTAAAGCGAGAAGTACTTTTTTCTCCATTATCCCCATGACAAACGTTGCATTTATTTTTAAAATAAATCTTTTTAGCTTCGGCTAAATTGTATTGTTTATTAGCATCAAAAGTATATCCAAAAATAGATTTTAGACTAACGCCAAAAAGAGCTACGATAAAAATAGAACTTATAAAAAACAAACGAAAAATCATCATATTTCCTTAATTTATTTTACTTATATTGATATCATTTCTGTTAAAATTATAGCCATGGATATTTTTACTCTTTGAATTTCCACACGTATAACGTATAGTTCCAGATACCTCAATATCTTTAAAAATTTCATCCAAAGGTGTCGCATTGCAAACATTTAAACAAAGCATCATTGAAATAAAAAATAATATTATTTTCATATACACTTTCTATTAAAAATTAAAGAGTTGATTATATCAAAAAAAGATAATCAATCTTAATGATTTCCTTTATGTAAAAAATAAAGACCCAAGCAAAGTGCCAAGATAGAACCTGCTAAAAAAGTCATATCCACAGGTGTTGAAAATTTCATTTGCAAAACTCTTTGAAAAAAATTTACAATCAAAACCATAATAATAACTTTTGCTAGCTTATCTTTAAGCTGATCTAAACTATGCACTTCTAAAACTTTACTTTGTTTCATTTGTTTAAATTCTTCAATTTCACTGATAAAAAGCTCATAAACACCAAAAGAAAAAATAAACAAAACCAAAGCCATCAAATAAAGATCCACAGCTCCTATTATCAAAGCAACAACATCTTCATGTAAATCAATACTTGCATTTAAACCAAAAAAATAATTATAAGTGTATAAAATCACTTTAAAAACATCATAACTTGCAATCACAAAAAGCACAAAAGCACCTATAAGCCCAAATATCACAGGCAAAATTGTAACTATGCGACTTTTAACCAATAGAGATTCAAAAATTTTTTCTAACATTATTTTTCCTGATTATTTTTCAATTCCAACCATTTTTGAGCAATTCTAACGGCATTAGTCGCCGCTCCTACACGAATTTGATCCGCAACGCACCACAAATGAAGTATTTTTTTATCGTATTGATCTGAGCGAATTCTTCCTACATAGGTTTCATTAGTATCACTTGTGGTTAAAGGCATAGGATATTTTTTATTTTTTGGATCATCTAAAACAACAACACTTGAAGCCTTTTTTAAAATTTGACGCGCTTTGGCAACATCAACCTCTTGATTAAAATGCATAGTAATAGACTCGCTATGACTTCTTAAGACCGGAACTCTAACGCAAGTCGCTGAAATTTGAAGCTTTTTATGTAAAATCTTTTGCGTTTCATTGATCATCTTTAACTCTTCTTTAGTATATCCACTATCTGTAAATTCATCAATGTGCGGAATTAAATTTAAAGCTAAAGTGTGTGGAAAGGTTTGAGCTTTAAATTCGTCTAATTTAAAAGCAAAAAAACTTTGCATTCCTTCAACTAATTCTTGCATACCTTCTTTACCTGCACCACTAGAAGCTTGATAAGTGCTTACATCTACTCGCTTAAGATCAAAAGCATCATCAAGTGGTTTTAAAACATGTACCATTTGTATTGTTGAGCAATTTGGATTTGCAATAATTCCTGTTTTTTTCCAATCCTTAATATCTTCAAAATTACATTCTGGAACAACCAAAGGAACATCTTTATCCATTCTAAAATGACTTGTATTATCAATAACTACAGCACCGCACTCAACAGCAAATTTAGCGTATTGTTTGCTTATGTTTCCACCTGCGCTAAAAAAAGCGATATCGACTGGATTTTCCTTAAAAGTATCTTCTTTTAATTCTTTTACTTTATAAACTTTTCCTTTAAATTCTATCTCATCCCCTGCACTTTTAGCGCTTGCTAAAGGCAAGATGCTTTCAACTGGAAATTCAAGCTCTTCTAAAACGTTTAAAAGCTCCTCTCCGACAGCACCAGTTGCGCCAACTATGGCTATTTTTTGCTTTTTTGCCATTTTATTCCTTTATTTGATATTGCTTGATTTTTTTCTCTAAAATTTCAAGGCTCATTCCAAGCTCATTTGCCGCTTTTTGTTTATCAAAGCCAAGCTCTTTTAAAATTTGCTCCAATAATTCTTTTTCCAAATTTTTCACATCTTTTTTAAAAGTCCTAGCTTCCAAAAATAAATCTTGAGGTAAAATTTCATTTCCTTCGCTTAAAATACAAGCACGTTGCACTATGGAAATAAGTTCTCTGATATTACCTGGATAATTGTATTCTAGTAAAGTTTTTTCAGCTTCTTTGCTTAAACATTTGTTTTCAAAATTATACTCTTGACAAGTTTGCTCAAGAACTTTATTAGCAATTTCTAAGATTTCTTCCTTACGCTCTCTTAAAGGCGGAATATTTATAGGAATAGTGTTTAAACGATAATAAAGATCTGATCTAAATTCTCCATTTTTTATTTTTTCATCTAAATTAGCGTTAGTCGCACTTATAATTCTTACATCGATTTTAATATTTTTAGTGCTTCCAAGTCTTACAATCTCTTTCTCTTGTAAAGCCCTTAAAAGTTTTGCTTGTATCTCATAAGGCATTTCACCAATTTCATCTAAAAATAAAGTTCCTCCATTAGCCATTTCAAAAAGACCTATTTTAGTAGCATTAGCATCTGTAAAGGCTCCTTTTTCAAATCCAAATAATTCGCTTTCTATTAGATTTGCAGGAATTGCAGCCATATTAATAGCTATAAAGGGCTTATCAAAACGTTGTGAATTTTCATGAATAAAACGAGAAAAAACCTCTTTACCCACTCCACTTTCACCAAAAAACATAACCGAAGCATCTGTTTTTGCTGCCTTTTTACTTAAATTTAAAGCTTGTTCTAGTTTTTCGGATGTAGAGAAAAAACCTGTATTTTTATGGGTATTTTCTCCTTTAGGTTTTTTATCAGAAGTTTTTTGACGTATAATCTTTGCACGTTTAATAGCTTCAACTAAAGTTTCTATATCAAAAGGTTTGGTTAAAAAATCTTTAACTCCAAGTCGCATAGCTTCAATAGCACGATTTAAGGTTGCGTTTCCTGTCATAATAATAAAGTCATATTTGTTTTCACAAGCTTTAACAAATTCAAGACCATCCATTCCAGGCATATTTATATCTGTAATAATCAAATCTGTGCTAGAATCGATTTTTTTAAGTGCTTCTGTGGCTGATTTATAGGATTTGATTTTAAATTCCTCGTATTCACCCAAAGCTATTTCGAGAGATTTTCTCATATTGATATCATCTTCTACGATCACTAAATTCATTACCAACCTTTAGAATTTTTACAATAATAACAAAATAAGGCTTAAAGTCACTTTTTTTTAAGATAATATATTATGGCACTTTTTAAACCAAAATCCACACTAAAACGCAAAGGTAAAATTCTAATATAAATTTCATTTTGAGCCTTCATAAGATCTGTTTTTGTAATATCTTTTATAGAAACTTTTGCGCCAGTAAAACAATCGATTAATTCTTCTTTGTGAGAATTTAAAAAATTAAGCTTGATATTTTTTGCCATATGATCATCAATCATGCCCAATTCAGTTTTAGGAAATTTTTTTAAATCATCATCATTGTAGGGTATTTCACAGGCAAATTCGCTGATAGCATTTTCACTTTGAGTCATGGCCAAAGAGATATTTTGACTCTGATGAAAAAGAATTAAATTTTTACTTGAAAGTTCTGCCCAAAATATAAATTCATCTTGAGCAAAAACTTTCAAGCTTAAAAAAATCAATAAGCAAACAATTCTTTCCACTTGTCCGCATCAATCTTAAGTTCTACATTTACTCTATAAAGACCTTGATTGAAATTTTCATCAATAATACTTGCATTTTTGATCAACCCATTTACTTGAGCAGTAATAGTTGAGCTTCTAAGCATAGCATCTTTAACAGTATCTTTACCATTTACTTTCACACCATAAAGTTTGCTTGCAAGTTGTCTGTAAGCATCTGTAATAGCTGCTCTTTTTGCGAGTGCAAGTGCTTGAGCTGTAGAAACAGTATTCATCGGAGCGATACCTTCTCCAACAGCAGTAAAACTAAGTTCGCTATCTGTTGTATCAGGAGCTAACATTTTTTCTTGCTTGATGATATCGCGTACATCATCTTTATCAACTTTTTGTACGATAATTTCTGGAGCTTGAGAATTTGCAGGAGTGCTACTTGCATTCTTGCCCGCTACTCCATTAGCGCTTGGCACACAGCCAACAAAAATTCCTGCTACAACTAGCATCATAAAAATTTTTTTCATATTTACACCTTCAAAATTTTTTGTCATTAATACTTTAAAAGCAAAAAGCGTTCCAACTTTTTACAAAACTATTCTAAATTTAAATCTGGATTTTCATCGCTAATTTCCTCATCAACTTCTTCTTTAGGACATTTAGCAATGCTAACAACTTCATCATTTTCTACATTTACAACGATAACTCCACTTGTATTGCGTCCGGCCTTGCGAATACTATGCATATCAACTCGGATCATTTTTCCACTACTTGTAAGAGCCATCAAGTCCATATCTTCATCTACAATCACCACGCTAATAAGTTCTTTGGTCTTATCAGTGAGTTTCATACAAATAACACCTTTGCCTCCTCTACTTTGAAGTCTATACTCTCCAGCATTTGTGCGTTTTCCTATACCTTTAGCACTAACACTTAGAATTTCTTGCTCATCATTTTCTATGACAACAGCACCCACTAATTCATCATTTTTTTCTTTGAATTTAATAGCCGTTACTCCACGACTTACGCGGCCAATTTCACGCACTTTTGCAAGAGGAAATTTGATACACATACCTTTTTTTGTAACCGCAAAAAGCATTTTTCCTTTTATTTCCTCTTCTGGTAACTCTTCATTTTCTACTTCATTCTCTACTTCAATATTATCCACCATTGAAGCTAAGGAAATTTCTCCTTCATCTCTTTGGACAATGATTGCTGTAACTAGTTCATCATTTTCATCTAGATTAATCGCTTTTACACCGACACTACGTATATTTTGATATTCGCTTAAATTAGTACGCTTAACAATACCATTTTTTGTAAAGAAGCATAAAGATTTGCTTTGATCAAAATCAGTTGTTGGAATAATTGCCATAATTTTTTCTTCAGCTTGCAAATTGATCAAATTAACAACAGCTTTTCCTTTAGCAGTTCTTGATCCTTCTGGAATTTTATAAACTTTCAACCAATAAAGCTGACCTCGATCGGTTACAAACATCAAGGTATCGTGAGTATTTGCTGTAAAGAAGCTTTCTATAAAATCATCATCATAAGTCGTAACAGCAAGCTTACCTTTGCCACCACGCTTTTGTTTTTCATATTGTTTACTTGGAACACGCTTGATATAACCGCGATGAGTGATAGTCACCACCATATTTTCATTTGGAATCAAATCTTCCACATCTATATCATCATAATCATCTTCTATTTGAGTGATACGCGGTACATCAAATTTAGCTTTAATTTCTTTTAATTCATCACGGATTAAATCTTCAAGTAATTTTTCACTTTTTAAAATCTCATCCAATCTTGCGATTTCTTTCATAAGCTCTGCAAGTTCATTTTCGATTTTTTCTCTTTCAAGTCCTGTTAGGCGACCTAGTTTCATATCTAAAATAGCATTAGCTTGAATTTCACTAAGGCCAAATTTTGCCATTAAAGAATCTCTTGCACTAGCATTATCAGGGCTATTTTTAATCAAAGCTATCACATCATCAATATTATCAAGTGCAATAGTAAGACCTTCTAAAATATGTGCTCTTGCTCTTGCTTTTTGAAGTTCAAAAATAGTTCTTCTAATAATGACTGTTTTTCTATGAGTTAAAAAGAGATTTAAAAGCTCACTTAAAGAAAATATCTTTGGTTCTTTATTATGAATGGCAAGCATAATCACACCAAAGGTGCTTTCCATTGTTGTAGATTTGAAAAGATTGTTCAAAACAATTTCACTCATTGCTTCGCGTTTAAGCTCTATAACAACACGAATTCCTTCTCTATCACTTTCATCTCTGACTTCAGAAATTCCTTCGATCTGTTTTTCTTTTACAAGATCAGCGATCTGCTCTATGAGTCTTGCTTTATTAGTTTGATAAGGAAGTTCATCTATAACAATAATATCTTTATTTGACTTTTTCTCTATATGAGTTTTTGCTCTAATCTTTACGCGACCGCGTCCAGTGCGATAAGCTTCAATAATACCTTTTTTACCATATATAATACCGCCGGTTGGAAAATCAGGGCCTTTGATAAATTGCATCAATTCTTCTAAAGTGGCATTTTTATTATCAAGTAAATATAAAAGACCATCGACCAATTCATTTAAACTATGTGGAGGAATATTGGTTGCCATACCCACCGCAATACCGCTAGATCCATTAAGTAATAAATTTGGCACCCTAGCAGGTAAAACATCAGGCTCATTCATGGAATCATCATAATTTGGAATAAAATCCACCGTATCTTTGTCAATATCACGTAAAAGTTCTTCAGCTAAAATCGTCATTCTAGCTTCAGTATAACGCATTGCAGCAGCACCGTCTCCATCTATAGATCCAAAGTTTCCTTGCCCATCTATAGTTGGATAACGCATAGAAAAATCTTGCGCCATTCTTACTAAGGCATCATAAACAGCGATATCGCCATGTGGATGGTATTTACCGATCACATCCCCGACAATACGCGCGGATTTCTTATAAGCACTGCGACTCCCAACACCAAGATCATTCATAGCATAAAGAATTCTTCTATGCACAGGCTTTAAACCATCCCTTGCGTCCGGAAGAGCACGCCCGATAATAACACTCATAGAATAATCTAAATAACTACTTTTAATGGAATTTTCTATATCGACAATCTCAATATCAGAATCTTTGTTAAAAATATTTTCCATAAAAATCCTTCCACAATATTGAAATTTTTATTTTACCATATTAAACTTTTGCATCAGCTAAAACAAGGGCAAAAAGAACAGAAATTTTGTTTTTTTCTAAAAATTTTTTAGCTTCCAATAAACTAGAACCCGAAGTTACAATATCATCAACTAAAATCACAGGATGAGAAATTCTTTTTAAAAGTTTAAAATTTCTTTTATTTTTTTGCCTATATGTCAAACTCTTTCCGGAATATTTTAAAGAATTTTGAGAATGTAAAGCTCCAAATACAGGCTTAATGAACTTAGTTTTTAAGTATTTAGCTAAAATGGCTGAATGAGAATAGAGTAAATTTTCCACCCTATCATCTAAGGCTATAACATTGATTTTTTCATCAGGAGAAAAGAAATTTTTAAATTTAGCAAAACTAAGCTTTGCTAAAAAATGAAAAACAAAATAACCATAAAAATGATGTTTGGAGTGTAATAAATGTTTTATCTCGTGATATTTATAAAAAGAATACACTTTAAAATTATCCTCAAGAACTCTTATCCCTAAAGAAAATTCAGATAATTCTTGAGAACAAACATCGCAAAAACAAAGCAGAGTAAAACCTCCGCAATTTAAACATTTCAAAGCTCTGAAATAATACTTGCTGCTTTATTAGCCATTTGTTTTATAAGTAAATGTGTATAAAATGGAACGTCTTTTAAATTTTCAAAACCTTGTACATCTTGTTTTGTGCGTAAAGTAAATTTTCTATTTTTATTAACATCACTTAAATTTAAAACTCCAACAAGTTTTGAATGCAATCCTGTTCCATCTTGTCTTGCGCTGTATTTTGAAAAAGCAAGATCAATTTTAGTCACATAAGGAGAATCCGCGCTATTATCGTCAAGCACTACAATGCCTCTAGCTTGAAGTTCTTGTTTTAAATAAACATAAAAAATAGCATTAAAATCTAAATCTACATACAATTTTTGATTTTTCGCAAAAAATACCTTTTGCTCCTCTTTTAAATCATAAAAACGATGCAAATATACTTTTTTCAAAGCCACCGCAGTATCTAGAGTGCGTTTGTTAGCACAACATTGAATTCCAACATCGCTGATATATAAAAGACCTTTTATTTTAGCTTCATAACCACTCGGGCTTTTGCAAGGACTGCACGCTGAATCTTTAGAAATTTGATTAACTTGATCAAAAGTATTCTTGCTAGCACAAGAATTCAAAAACAAAGCAGCAAGCACAAAAAGTAAACACTTTTTAATCATTTTTTCTCCTTAAATTTATTATAAAAAATTATTTTTCAAGCATTGTATTAAAATTATCAACAAATTTCAAGTGCAATTTAAAAATAAAATTCTAATTTTTATTGAAAAATTAACAAAAAATTTTAAAAATTGCATTCTTGTACTAAAAACAAAACTATAATTTTAAGCTTATCTTAATTGGGGGGGGGGATATAATCCAATTTTTATATCATAATTTTAAGGTAGGTGTATGAAATTTATAAAATTATTTTTACTTTCGTTTTTAGGTTTTTTGATAGCAATCAATCCTATGAATTTCGGCTATATTATCAATGGATTGTTTATTTTAATCATTATATTAACAATTTGGAATTTTTCAATCGATAATTTAGTCAAAGATATAAAAAGAAATTGGAAAGAACAAACTGAAATAAAAAAACTACTTTTAAAAAGATATAAAATTTTCAATTCCATTGTAAGCTTATCCCCATTTGTATATTCAAGCATGATAAAAATAAAAGACTATGAATATTTTATAAGCTTTGCATTTTCCATATTATTTCTATATACACTTAAAAGCTTAAAAACGATATCAGATTTAATTTTACTGACTAAAAATGAATTAATAAGCATTGGTAATGACACTCTAGCTTTTAAAAACATAAATGATATTTTAAAAGATATTTTGCCAAAAACCAAAGAAGAAGATCAAGATATAATATCGCTAACAATCAATGACGTATTTAAATCTCTAAAAGATGGATTAAAACTCGAAAAAATCAAACTAGGAGAAAATGAATTTATCTTTAAAACAGAATATTTGCAAGATTTATTGCAAATTATAGACGAAATCATCAAATCCGATGAAAGAATTTCTAAAAAAGAAATATTTAAAAAACTTAGTGAAATTATTATGCTAGAAAAAAATGAAATTGAAGATTTGATTTTACATCAAGGCAAAATAGAAAAATATCTTTTTGGGACTGATGAGTATTTTATTCACAATATCAACAAAGATAAATTTAAATTTTGTATATCTTGTGGATCAGCTAAGTACAATGATAATAACGATGAAGAATACTTTTGTTCTTCGTTATGTAAAGAAACGGAAAAACTATGTGAAAAACTTAGCGAAGAAATCAATCCTATTATGAAAGATGATGAAAGACTAGAAGAATACGAAAAAAGAAAAAATTCCACTCTTTTAAATGCTAATATTACTATCACCACACTACTTGCAGAAATTGGCGTGTCAAAAAGCTGGGCTAAAAACTTTGCGGTTTTTCAAAATAAGCAGACAGGACACGGTTTGGCAGCTGAAATCATGAATCATGAAAACGAATCTTTTTTTAAAAAAGCCAAACTTGTTGGAGGAAATAATGCTAAAAATGGTCCAGATAGATTAGTAGATGGGGTTTCAATACAAACCAAATATTATAAAACAGCACAAAGAACTATAAACTCGGCTTTTGATAAAAATGGAAATTATCGCTACTATGATAATAACAAACCTATGACTTTAGAAGTTCCAAAAGATCAATACGAAGCTGCTGTTAAAGGAATGCAAAAGAAGATACAAGAAGGAAAAGTTCTAGGAATTAGTGATCCAAATGAGGCAAAAAATATCATTAAAAAAGGGAGTGTTACTTATCAAGAAGCTGTTAATTACTCTAAATTTTGTTCCAAAGAAAGCTTAAAATTTGATGCTAAGAATGGTGCTGTAACAGCCTCTACTGTATTTGGAATAAGTTTTATTATTAACTCAGCAATTTTATATCACAATAATAAAAATTTAAAAGAGGCTCTAAAACAATCTTCTATCATTGCATTTAAAATGGGTGGACAAGCTTTTGCGGTTTATATGATTGGAGCTCAGGTGCAAAGAATAGGAGCTGTAAATAATTTTTTACAACAAATGATTGATTTTGAATTTAAAGGAGTGATAGGAAAAAAAATCGGACAAGCCTTAGTTGAAACCTCAGGCAAAAAAGCAGGGCAAGCTGCTATGCAAAACGCTGCCAATAGTGCCTTGAGAGGTCAATTTATAGCTGCGGCCTCTATGATGGCTGTTACTTCTAGTATTGAAGTAACACAAATGATGAGAGGTAAAATTTCTTCAACACAATGTTTCAAAAATATTGCTATTAATTCTTCTTCAATTGCTGGTGGAACAGCTGGAGCTATAGCTGGAGCTGCTTTAGGTTCTGTAGTTCCAGTTGCTGGAACAATGGTTGGGGGATTAGTAGGCGGTATGATTGGCTCAGCTATAACTGGCAAAATTGCAAAAAAATTCTTAGAGGATGTAGAAGATGACTTAATCAAAAAGAAAAGGATATTTTGCGATCATGCAATAACATTAGCAAAACTATTTAAGCTATCTGATACAGAATCTTCTTTATTTAAATCCATTATAGAAGAAATGGTAAGAAATGAAAAGAAATTTTTTGATGAAAATATTAAAATTTCTATGATACTAGCCTCTTCAAATAAAATTTTAAAACCTATTGTCATAGCTATTGTATCCAATAGACCAAAAATCCCTTCTTATGTTTTCAACGATCAAATAATTGCTGAAGTTATTGATGAGGAAATGGAAGAGATTATAAATTCAAAATAAAACTTAATCAATTTTTAAAACACTTAAAAAGGCTTCTTGAGGTAAATGAACTTTACCGATAGCCTTCATTCTTTTTTTACCCTCTTTTTGCTTTTCTAAAAGCTTTCTTTTTCTAGTAATATCTCCGCCATAACATTTTGCGGTTACGTTTTTTCCCATAGACTTAACCGTTTCTCTTGCAATGATTTTATTTCCTATACTTGCTTGAATAGCAACTTCAAAAAGCTGCCTAGGAACGATTTCTTTCATCGCACTTACAAGCTCTCTTCCTTTGCTAAGCGCTTTTTCATTTGGCACAATAATGCTTAAAGCATCGACATTTTCTCCCGCTACTTTAATATCAAGCTTAACCAAATCTCCAACACGAAATTCGATCGGCTCATAATCAAAACTCGCATATCCTTTAGTTAAAGATTTTAATTTATCATAAAAGTCCATCACAATTTCATTTAAAGGCACATCGTATTCCAATAAAACACGTTCAGGTGTGATATAATCCATCTTCACCTGCATCCCTCTTTTGCGATTTAAAAGAGTGATTAAATTTCCTAAAAACTCACTCGGAGTGATAATCGTAGCTTTAACATAAGGCTCTTTAATATGATCGATTTTATTAACTGGTGGGAGTTCGCTAGGGTTTTGAATTTTCAAAAGCTCTCCATTGGTTTGATAAATTTCATAAGTTACCGTTGGAGCTGTAGCAATGAGATCAAGATTAAATTCTCTTTCTAATCTTTCTTTAATAACCTCCATGTGTAAAAGACCTAAAAAACCAACCCTAAAGCCAAAACCTAAAGCCAAAGAAGTTTCTGGCTCGTAGGTAATAGAACTATCATTAAGTTTTAATTTATCTAAAGCATCCCTTAAATCCTCAAATTTGTCCGTTTCTATAGGGTAAAGTCCTGCAAATACAAAAGCCTTTGCTTTTTCAAAACCCCCTATAGCTTCTTTAGCTTTATTTTTAGTTAAAGTGATGGTATCTCCAACTTGCACATCGCCAACAGTTTTAAGTCCCAAAACGACAACTCCAACCTCGCCTGATTTTAAACTTTGCGTTTTGATTGGATTTAAAGGATGGGGATAAAAAAGATCTTGGACAATATGCTTTTTATTTGTACTCATTACTAAAACTTCATCGTTTTTAGAAATTTGTCCTTCATAAATTCTCACTAAAGCCAAAGCACCCAAATAATTATCAAACCAAGAATCATAAATTAAAGCTTTAGTAGGAGCTTCATTGTCTATTTTTGGTGCTGGAATTTTAGTGATAATTGTTTCTATAAGCTCTTTTATTCCTAAACCTGTTTTAGCACTCACGCAAATTGCATCTTTGTAATCTATACCTATAATATGCTCGATTTCATGTTTAACTTTCTCTACATCCGCATTTGGAAGATCGATTTTGTTGATAACTGGGATAATCTCAAGGTTATTTTCAAGAGCGATATAAACGTTGGCTATGGTTTGTGCTTCAACGCCTTGAGAAGCATCAACTACAAGCAAAGCTCCTTCGCAACTTGCCAAAGATCTGCTTACTTCATATGAAAAATCGACATGACCTGGAGTGTCGATCAAATTTAAAATATATTTTTGATTATTAAAGGTGTATTCTAAACGAACAGATTGGGCTTTTATTGTAATGCCTCGTTCTTTTTCTATATCCATAGTATCCATAACTTGAGCACTCATTTGCCTATCGCTAATAGCTCCACATTCTGAAATGATTCTATCTGCTAGGGTGCTTTTTCCATGATCAATATGCGCTATGATTGAAAAATTTCTAATATTTTCCATTGTCTTCCTAAAAAATATACTTTTTAAAATTTTAGCAAAAATATTTTTCAGAAATGATTAAATTTAATCTTAAATAGATGTGTATTTTTATTTTTTACCAAATTTTAAGTATAATCATCTTTAAAATATCAAAAGGTTATCAATGCTTGTCAATAAAACTTATGAAATTTCTTCTTGTGATGATGTGGAACTTAATATCAAAAGAACTTCAAAACTAGAATATCGTATGACTTATGATGATGAAAAAGAAATGAATGCTATAGTTTTTATGATTGG